>JAGQLJ010000048.1 GCA_020429495.1 Candidatus Dojkabacteria bacterium | reverse complement strand
CTGCTAAAACTAAATACGAAGATCCAGTGGTCATAAAAGAATTAAACGAAAAAATAGCAGTCCTAGAAACAAAAGTTAACGAACTTGAAGATGCTAATTCTGGACTTGCAAAAGACAACGATAATCTTAGATCAAAAAATCAACAGCTTCAGAACTTAGTAAAATCTTACACTGATACCCCTGCGGATGTTGCAGGTCTTAAACAAGAGAACGCTAAGCTCAGAACAGAAATACAAAACCTTCAAGAAAATCAGAAAAAGTTAAACTCTAAAATCAAAGCTTTAGAATCAAAACTGGACTCAGCTCCAGAAAGCAGCGATAATAATGACAAAGGGGATGATGAAACATTCCTAGAATCATTATGGGGATTTATTAGAGGTAAATGATTTTATCCATAGACTACGGAACAAAAAAGTTTGGATTGGCACTTTCAGATGAAGAGGAAAGTTTTGCTTCCTCTCTTCCATTACTGTTTATTAAAAATGATGATGACGCTTTAAAAAAGTTGTCTAATGTTATTAGCGAGAAAAAGGTAGATAAAGTAATAATTGGTGTTCCATTAAACGATGATGGTACGCACTCGCCTTTTTCAAAGCACATTGAGAAGTTCTCTGATAGAATAAAAGATGCTAACCCAAATATTGAGCTAGAAACTGTAAATGAAGTAATGACTTCATCATTAGCTAGATCAATGGCTAAAGATGCAAAATATAAAAGAAATAATATTGATGGTGAAGCAGCAAGAATTATGTTGCAAGAATATTTGGATCATATTAATCTTTAAAACTTTTAAATGAGAATACAATCAAGACTAACAGAAAAGAAATCTAAGCCCTTTTTATTGATTATTGGAGTAATAATAGTATTAGTAATTTTAGGCTTATTGACTATAAAAAACTGGTATAACAGTTCAGTTAATAAACCAATTTCAAACGATGAGCCTATTGAGTTAATTGTTGAAGAAGGTGATACATTTAAAGATGTATTGGCATATTTTGATGAATCTGGATTAATAAGCAACAAGCTTCCAGTAGAAGTTTACTTAAAATTAAACGGGCTTAGCCCCTCAATCAAAGCTGGGCTTTACGAAATTCCTGAAGGATACAATATGCTTGAAGTAATTGAACTTTTAGAAACAGGAACATTTAAACCAGCCATTTGGGTAACAATCAGAGAAGGATTAAAATATGAAACTATCGCAGATATTTTTGATGAAGATTTATCTGGAGTAACAAATTTCGATAAAGCTGAGTTCATAAATCTAATCCAAAATCCAAACAGTATTCAATTTGCAAGTACAGAGGTACAAACATTTGTTAGCTCTGTAATTCCTGCTGGAAAACCAATGAGAGGAATTTTATATCCCGATACGTATAGAGTGGACCAAGATATGACAACAACACAGATAATTGAAATGATGGTTGTTAACTTTATAAATAAACTTGAAACTAATGGTATTGACTATAAAGACTATGTAGCAGATCCAAACTTTAATCTATATGATGCAATAATTTTAGGTTCTGTAATAGAAAAAGAAGCAAGTGCATGGGATGACAGAGCTGAAATTGCTGGAGTATTTCATAATAGATTAGATTCTGGTGTAGCACTTCAATCAGATGCAACTGTCAACTTTGCAACGGGTAAAAATGATGCAGGAGTAAACTTAGTAGACCAAAATATTGATAGCCCTTACAACACTTATCTTTATCCTGGTCTTCCACCAACACCAATTAATAATCCAAGAATGGAGTCAATTATTGCAGCACTTAGACCAAATGCAACTAATTACTTTTATTTCTATCACACTCCAGATGGACAAACATTTTATAACGTAAATTATTCAGATCACGTAAACGGAGTTTGTAGAGATTTGGGATGCTAATAAACTAAATAATTTGCTTATTCTAAGTAGTCGAAAAAATCCTTACGTTAAAGGATGCTCTGTATTCATCTGGCACTTTTTCTCCATTTGCGTCATACATCGCCCTTACATACCCTGAGTCACTTTGAATTATTTGATAACCATCTTCAATCAAATTCTGTATTACTGATTCCCTCGTTTGTGCAAATGTATCGGCAACAGCTTCAGATAGATCTATATTTTTACATCTCCTAGAATTATTTTCAGTTCCATCTATGCCTTCCATTTACACTTAAAAATCTTTAGCAAAATAAGCATTTATAACTTGTATCAAGGCACTATTACTCAGCTCTCTTCCACTTCTGTTTTTATATCTCACTGCATAGGGTCCAAATGTTTCAAGTACTTCAATTTTGACTTCGCTGAAATCATTTTCAGCAAGTGTATTTAGATAGTTCATTTGAAATCCCATGAGTAATGAGCCAGTAATCGTTTGAGGTATTTTGGCGTTTTCTAAAAATTCTTCAACTTGTTTTCCTGCCATTTCATTATAAGTAGGAGCAGCTGTATGAATCTCAAATTCATAAGGATTAATATCATCAGAAACTTTATTGAAAGCATCTATTAAGCTTGAATCTTCCATATATTTGTTTTAACTGCGCGAATAATAGCATACTATTATGCTTCCAGACTATCTATTTGAGTATTCAGATATGAATCTATAAGACTATTAAGTTTTGGAGCAATGCACTCTATTTTTTTTGTGCCATCTTCTTGTCTTGATAGCAAACCCCAAACATACCCAAACCTAGTAGTAAGAACTTTTGGATTTCTATTTTTATATTTAGACCTTATTCTTTCTTGTTCTTTAATTATCCCATCTGGAGACTCTTCAAGCACCTTAAGAAGAGCTTCTTGTCTCAACTTAATCCCTGTCCTTCTATCATCTTCTAACTCGCAGTTTGTTTTCTCTATGTGATTGTATGGTGAATTTAAAAAAACTTGATATCTAATCTCTCTAATAATTTGTGCTTCTGTCTGTAGCGCAAGCCCTAGTTGCTTATCTTCAGTAATTTGCTCTGTAGATCTATTATGCGCTATTTCTTCTTGTGGCTCAACGTCCATGGTTATGATTTAACTAAACAATATTAGCAATGCTGAGCAAAAATTCAATTTTAGAATTTAATTCATATTTGCTTAACTCTTCACTCCATGATTAAATATAGTATGACTCATATGAATATGTATCAACAAAACGAAAAGACTATTGATTTAGACTTTCCAAAAGCATTAGTTATCATGATAACTATTATGCTCTTTTTCGTTTTGCCTGCTCAACTATTTACAATAAATCAAAAAGACCCAGCTGCATTTAAAAACTTATCTGCTACTATCGAAAAAACTTTGAATATTAATCAACACCAAGATAATTCTGCAAACAACTCTGAAGGACGTGTGGCAGGTGCATCTACAACTGTCAGTTTGAAGACTGAAAAAGATAACAGTGCTATTCTAAATTCAAGGTCTACTCCATTTGTAGCTTTAGGCTTCTTTTTTATACTAGTTTCATTACTTGGAATTGGGTATCTAATAAAAACTGAAAAAGATTACAAACAGCAATAGCTCGATTCTGTTGCTAGACGCCAGCATCCAGTTGAAACTCCATTTTGAGTATAGTAAAATTTACTATGAATATAGAGGAGCTGTTCCCGCCTCAATATGCTAAATCAAATGTTGATAAAATCCTATCAAGTATCTCTTACGCACATTTTAAAAGGCCTTCAAGTCCATTAAGTATAATTGCCCCAGCAGGCTATGGAAAAACACATATTCTTAGATATATTGCATACAATAGAAAATACAGAAGGAGATATAGTAGGCTAAGAAAAATTGAATTTATCTATATAAATATCAACGAAGTTTTGATAGAAAAAGTTGGAGGAGCAAATGGATTTATATGGGCTCCTGACTATGCACCACAAACAGTAGCGCTTGAGAAGATTCTTTATAGAAAGGTTATTAATAAATATCAAGAACTTTGTAAACTAATAAAACAATATCCTCCAATCCCCGACTCGTGGTCAAAAGATATTCTAATTGGTGCCATAGAAGATCTTGTAAGCAAATTCCCGGATAAAAATTTTTACTTTATCTTTGATGATGTAGATAAGCTTTTCCAATTTGAAACAATTTCTATAAGTAATTTAATTAAGTATATTCGTGACCGATATAGAGGAAGCATTGAATGCATATTTTCTATCAACACTACAAGATGGTTTGAAGAGGCAAAAGCTGAGTCTCATGGAGAAATTGTTAACTACCTAACGCAACGGACCGTTGTGCTAGGGCTTATGGATATAAAAGAAACTGAACTTTATATAGATAATCCTTTAATGAATCTTTATGCAAGATACTTTCTTCACAATCTTCCCTCTTATAAAACAAAGTCAAAACGAATACAAGAATTATCAGGTGGCTATCTTCCATATAAAAAGTATCTTATAAACTCTATCACTGATATTAATCGTATTGGAATGAATCCAGCACTTGCAAATATTTCTGAAAAACTAATTGTGTCGTTAACTAGTAAACAGAAAGATATTCTTTTTGATTTTATTGCTGGAGTAAAAGTAAATAATTCATGGGATTTAAACTTTTTACAAGAAACAGGAATTATAAAAAGATATAAGAGCCAAAATATATTATTCTCACCTATTTTTAAAAAATATCTTGAAATAAGAAACAGGTCTTAAAAAATATTTTCCTGAGCTAAGTGTTGATGATATAATTCATCCAGACTTTCGCATTCCGCGTTAGCTCAACGGTAGAGCATTCGACTGTTAATCGACAGATAGGCTAATATGGAATTACTAAATTGACAATAATTATAGAAGAATATGCTCCGCGTTAGCTCAACGGTAGAGCATTCGACTGTTAATCGACAGGTTGCTGGTTCGAATCCAGCACGCGGAGCATATTCTTCTATGGTTCGCCCGCCTGCATCGCTGCGCGAAGCGTTGCGGGCAGGAATCCAGCACGCGGAGCATATTCTTCTATGGTTCGCCCGCCTGCATCGCTGCGCGAAGCGTTGCGGGCAGGAATCCAGCACGCGGAGTATCTGAATTTCGAACTTTCCAAATTACTCCATATAAAATATACTTTCCCTAATGGATAGTGAATTAATATCAAATATCAAAAAACTTTTAGATGCTTATCAAAAAGGATTATTGTGTGATACAACAATGCCAGAAGAGACAGCTCCACAATTTTCAAATCTTGAAGAAAAACGTATATACTACACTCTTCCTATGGCACTAAACTATCAACGTAATAGCTATACTCTTTGGGAATCTGCAAAAAAGACTTTCGAAGATAAGAGCACACATGGAGTTTTCAATTTAAACTCAGTAACTAGTCAAAATATCCCTGAACTTAGAGAGAAACTTACTAAACACAAACTTGCTTTACAACCAAATAAACATATAGATACATGGTCTCGAGTTGCACGAGGGATAAAGGATAATTTTCACAGTTTAAGCAATTTATTTGATAAATATGATAATGATTTTTTAGAAATAAAAAATGCTATACAAATAGTACATAAAAAAGAATTTCCATATTTATCTGGACCTAAAATATTTAATTACTGGATGTTTATCATGAGCACGTACGGAGAAGTACCATTAAAAAATAGAAGTTACATTGAAATTGCTCCAGATACACATGTTTTGCAAGCAAGTATAAAGCTTAAAGTCATTAGTCAGAAAGAAGCTGATTCTATGAGCAGAGATACTATCTCACAAATATGGAGAACCTTACTTAAAGAAAGTACTATTGATCCTATAGATGTTCATTCACCTCTTTGGTTTTGGAGTCGAAGCGGATTTGATTATAAACTATAAGTTCGAAACTCGTCCCATAGTGCGAGCCATGAAGAATTGTTTTTCTTGTCTGCTATAATAGTTACAATTAAAACTTTCTTATGGACACCTACTCTCTTTACAGACAATTGCTTGATAAATTCATAAGCTTCAAAAGCATTTCAACCGATCCTGAATATAAGGATGAAATGATGGCAACGGCAAAATATTTAGAGAAAATTTTTAAAGAATATGATTTTGATGTAAAAATTATTGAAGGATATGGAAATCCGTTTGCATATGCTGAATACAACAAGCTTAAAGATGCCGAAACTTGCTTAATTTATGGTCACTACGATGTTCAACCAGCTAGCTTAGAAGATGGCTGGGATAGCGAGCCCTTTGTTGTAGATGAGAGAGATGGAAAGCTTTATGCTCGTGGTATTGTTGATAATAAAGGGCAAGTACTTGTTCATATCGCAACAATATTTAATCTGATTAAAGAAGGAAAATTAAAATACAATATTAAATTTTTAATTGAAGGAGACGAAGAATCTGGTTCAGTTGAAATTGATAATTTTATTGCAGATCACAAAAATCTACTAAAAAGTGATTTCTTTATAATTTCAGATGGACCAATTTTACAAGATTATCCAACGATTGACGTTTCTTTTAGAGGTGTTATTAATTGTGAGCTTAAGATTAAAACATCTGGAAAGGATTTACACTCTGGAATGTATGGAGGAATAGTTCCAAATGCAGCAGAAGAAGCAGCAAGAATTATTAATATTCTAAAAGACGAAGAACACTGGTTGAATATTGAAGGATTAAATGAAGAGATTGACATGATTGATGTAACAATCATTGAAAATAATAAATCAATTCCAATTTCTGCAGATGAACTTTTAGTTACAACCGGAACAAAAGTAATTTTTTATGACGAAGAAATTGATCCATTCACAAGAAATGGACTATTCACATCTATGGAAGTAACAGGATTTAACTCTGGATATACAGGAAATGGATTTAGAAATGCAGTGCCTGGAAAAGCAAGTGTAAAACTTAACTTTAGATTGAGACCTGATATCACACCAAATGAATTTAAGAAATTATTTTCAAAACATATAGAATCTATAATTGCTGATTACGCAGATTTTGAAATTATTTATGATCAAGATTCTCCAGGAGTATTTTTAAACACAGATAATACTTATCTTGAATCTTCAATTAGTATTCTAGAAGAAGTTTTTGGAAAACAGGTTTTAAAGCTATATCAAGGAGCTATTGTTCCAATTGGAGTTTTGATTCAAAATGAGCTTCAAATTCCTGGTGGATTAATAAATTTGGCAAATGAAGATTCTGACATGCACGCTGCTAATGAGAATTTTGATATTGGGGTTTTGAAAAAGGGAATTAAGTTTAGTGAAAAGTTTTTTGGTAAATGATAAATTGACAATATTATCTGAGATAGGTAAAATCCGCACAAACACTTATTAAATTAATATTATGGAACCGACAGATCCAACTTTAGACGACGGAATAACTTGGGACTACTTAAGAGACAATCCAGAAGAAATGTCAATTGAAACATTAGCTTTTGTTGGTGTCAAAAATATATCTAAAGCATTTAATAATTTTCATATGGTATTTACTGGTTTGAAAGAGCAATACAGAGATATGGCTTCTGAAGAAATCGAAGAAATTAAAAATGAAGAACCTCTAGATGAAGATGCTTTACTTACATTTGAGGCTATACTTGAAAAGCATGACAGAGTAATTAGTATAAAAGATGGATGTATACATAGTATGATTGAAGATGGTTTTATAAATGAGCTAGAAAAAGATAAATTTACAAACTTTGACTATATTTACGATAATATTATTGGAGTACCTTTTATTGATCTACAAGTCAATTCAAATGGTATGATTGCTAAACCGGAGCTAGTCCGTGGAGTAAACTTCACTATTGAATTATATAAGAGGATGAGGTCTCAAGGACTTTCACATTGGGAAGACCTGTGTAGATAATCTATAAAAAATTCATGCTAAACTAAGACTATGATAGTAAGAAATCCAAACCAAAGAGTTGCGGTTTTAGTTGATGTGCAAAATCTTTACTACTCTGCCCGCAATCTTTACAACTCCAAAGTAAACTATAAAGAACTCCTAAATTATTGCGTGCAAGGAAGAATTTTAACTAGAGCAATTGCGTACGTAATAAACGCAAATCCAGAAGGTGAAGAAAATGATTTTTTTGATGCAGTTAATACAGCAGGTTTTGAAACAAAAGAAAAACCGCTTCAAACATTTTTTGGTGGTGCAAAAAAAGGTGACTGGGATGTTGGAATTGCAATGGATGCCGTTAGGCTTGCACCAAAAGTAGATTCAATAATACTCTGCTCAGGTGATGGTGACTTTAGACCTGTTGTAACTTATCTTCAGCAAGTTGGTTGTTTGGTTGAGGTTGTTGCTTTTAAAAAGACTGCTAATAACGAACTGATGGATGCTGCAGATGACTTTGTTGCAATAGAAGATGGTAAAAAACTACTATTTAAATCTAAGTTGAGAAGAAGATAATAATTCTCTACTTCATTTTCCTTACCGAAATAAACCCAACAATAAAAGTTGTAATCACCGCCAAACTGCACATTACTGAAGCTGTAAAAGCAAAATCGAGCTTTAAAATATAAACCAAAATAATTGAAGATGGGAAGAAAGCCAGATATGCAAGAAGCATAAGCCAAAGGTTATATCTTTCATTAGCTGTATTTGCTTTCCAAATTAGCCAAATAATATAGATTATTGATAGTGCTAATGTACCAAGATAATAAACTGCCCAAGTGTTATAGAAAAATCCAGTATTACCCGCAGAGGTGATTTTCAAAATACAACTTATTTTTTCATGAAAATAAACTGGCTCTGGAAGCAATACAAATAAGACTGACAACACTGCACCAAAAGTTAGTACATATTTTCCAAACCTTTCTTCTTTTGATAGTTTCTCTACTAAAATTAGCCCTAGTCCTGGAAGCAAAGTTGTTGCAAAATAGGCAATTTTTAGTCCCGTCATATCATAATCTGTAAGCAACAGAATTGCTTCTCCAATTTGATACATTGCTAAAAAGAAAATGATAGACGCAATTAATTTCTTAAAACTAACTCCTCTGCTCAGCACAAAAAGCATAATAGCTATTTCAATTACTGCAAGAATAAGTGCTCTATATTCAAAGATCATATATACAGTTTAGTTCTTTTAGATTTTGACTTCCAGTTACGTATTGTCTAAATTTGAAATATTTATAATCCGTGTTATATTTCCAACGATTAACTTTATTATATGGGCAATTTAGATCAACAGGGAATTGATGAAACTGAAATTCCACACGAATACCCTGAAGAAGGACTACAGAATTTTCTTGCAGATTTCTTTAAATATCATAAGAATATAACTGATCTTTCTAAAGTCGGGGAAATATTTGATGATATGTACAAAGTGTTTCCCAATATTTGTAGATATGTTTCTCTTTCAAGTAATCAAGCTTCTGAAGAGCAAATTTCACAAGTATTGTCTAAATATGGGATTTCTCAATCTGCTTTGTCTAATAATCCCTATGCAAAGAATTTAAAGTCACATATAGCACAAATCTACCATCATAGTGGAACAAGTAATCAATCATTCAGATATAAAGAACAGCTAGGTGAACTTGAAGCCCATTTAGTAAAACGAGCAGAAGAAAGAAATCTCTTTCTTGAAGTAAATGCTTTCCTTTTACAAGGACAAAGTGATGCAACATTAAGACGTTTTATAGATGATGCTTTTAGTATTTATTTTTCCCAACTAGATAAAATACCTGAGTCTGTATTAGTAGCTTATGCAAAAGATTGTATAACTTCATTTTATGATATTGAAAACCACTTATTGTCTAATATACCTATGCTTAATAAGCTAGATGCATTACTAGAAATTATTTCACCAAAAACGATTAATCCAAAAGAATTTAGTTATGTAACTATTATTCAATCAATTAGGCTATTAATTTTAAGGTTAGATGAAGGTTCGTTTATAAAAACAACAAACGAACAATAAAACTTAACAGTCAAATCCCTACACTTATGAGATAATAGTTAACTTATCTCTTGTGGTCATGTTAAAAGCAGAACACCTAACAATGGAATATTCACGTCCTCTTTTCGAGGATATAAATTTTATTCTCGGAAATAGTGAGAATGTTGGTCTAGTTGGGCTAAATGGTTGTGGTAAAACTACTTTATTAAAAATAATTTCTGGAGAAGAAGCCCCATTAGAAGGTGAAATTCACTTGGTTAATGAAAAAATTGCTTATCTTCCACAAACATTTACTCTTAGAGATGAATTTGAATATCTGGGTGTGTATATGGAATCTCTAATAGAAGATATTTACTCTGATCTGTGGCGTGTAGAAAAGATTTTAAACCAACTGGAGTTTGGAGAAATTGATGAATTTCAACATATGAGCACTTTAAGCCCTGGGCAAATAATGAAACTTTATCTAACAAAATTACTTTTAGACGAACCTACTATTTTATTATTAGACGAGCCAACAAACCATTTAGATATTCATGGAATTACCGTATTTGAAAAATTTATAAAAAGGTTTCCAGGAATCTGCATTATCATTTCTCACGATAGAATGTTTTTGAATAATACAATTAATACTGTATTTGAAATTGATGAACATAAGCTAAACATTTATAAAGGAAACTACGAAGATTTTTTAAAACAAAAACAAGATCGAATTGCTGATAGAGAAAAAGAATTTAAGCTACAGGAACAAAAAAGAAAACAGCTAGAAACTTTACTAGCAAATGCAAGAAAAATTAGTGATTCAAAGAAAAGAGGGAAAGCTGTTTCTGCAGCAAAGAAAAGAATGGAGCGTGAAGTCTTGAGTAATGAAGTTGATTTATATGAAGAAATAAAAATATCTGATATTGCACTATCCGGGAATGTGCATGGAAGAAAAAGAATATTACAAATAGAAGATTTATCGTTTGAATACAACCAGGATAATTTACTATTAAAAGATATAAATTTAGAAATCTATGGGAGTGAAAAGATTTGGATAAAAGGTCCAAATGGAACAGGAAAGTCTACTTTAATTAAACTTTTGGTTGGTGAGCTAGCTCCAACAAAAGGTGAAATAAAATGGGGAGCTAATATTAACTGGACCTATTTTGCCCAAGACACAGTTGAAGATGACATAACTGAAACCGTGCAGGAATATTTCTATCGAATGACTAGTGTGGAATGGGCTAAGTCTTATAAAGTTCTAGATAAGTTTTTATTTGATACTACTTTACAAACGCAGATGGTTAAAAGATTAAGTCCTGGACAAAAAGCTAGATTAACTTTTGCTATATTTGCACAGAATGATTATGAATGCTTAATTTTAGATGAACCAACTAATCACTTAGATATTCAAACAAAGGAAGCAATTGAGCATGCACTTCGAGAATATAAGGGTGCAATTATTCTTGTTTCCCATGATAGATATTTTGCACAGCAAATTGAGCCAAATAGGATAATGACAATTTCTGATAAGGATTTGAAAAGTATTTAGTTTTTTCTTTGTGAATATTTTCCCCAAATAGAGCTAATATTAGCTTTCCATTTGTACCCTATAGTAACACCTGCGGCAAATATTCCACCGATAAAAAAGAAATGTAGTAAAAATATTAGAAAACTCATAAATTATTGTAATGGGCAAAGCCAACTTAAGCAACAGGTTTACATCTTTTTTTACAGGACGAAATTTTGTATCCTTTATTAGTATCACTAATGTACAATTATGATTTAAAATCATGTTCAACAAATTTAAGCACCCCTGCACTTATTTACTCATATTAATTTTAGGAACTTTATTAGTAATTGGAGTATCAATAGTTACTAAAAGCAATGATAATACAAATGTATTATCTGTTAGCGATACAACTAATGCATATGGTTGTGGAACTATGGATAATAATAGTGATAGTACTATTAATTTAGGCGATTTCGCTGTCTTTGTAAAAGTATATGGCAGTCAATGTAGCCTATCAGCAAAGCCTACTACTATTCCTTCTTGTGGATATATTGATGGAAATGAAAATGGGAAAGTTGATCTACCTGATTTTGCTCTATTCTCACAACTTTATTTAAATTCTAACTGCACAACTTCAGGTGAAAGTTTTGGAGGAAGTACTGGTGGATCAAATGGAGGTTCTCAAACTCAACCAGAAGTTCAATATAATAATGCTTGGTATGTTTCAAAAAATGGTAATAATGGTGATGGTACAAGTTGGACTAATGCTTGGAATGAACTAAATCAAATTGACTGGAACTCAGTTGAGCCAGGAGATGTAGTTTATATTGATGGAGGCACAACATCTTGTGCATATCCAACCCTTGTAACTGGCATAACAGCTCAACCCAAAACTAGTCAAAATGGTAGCTGCGGTATGCAATATACAACAACATTAAATCCTGCAAAGAATGGTACTTCAACTGATCCCATCACAATTAAACTTTCAACTGAAAGTGGAAGAGATGGAACAGCTGTTGTATTTGGAGGAAGAAATACTCCTCTGCCATATTGTAGTCAGTCTGGATATTCAGATTCAGTTCAAAATAGAACTGCATTTGACTTACAAAGTCAAAGCTATATTGTAGTCGATGGATCAAAATGGTCAGGAATAAAACTTTATGGTTGGTTGTTTGGAGTTGAACTCAACTCAAGTGCAAATAACTTAACATTCAAGCATTTAGAGATTTTTGATAATGGAAATCCAATCCCAGATCAAAAAGGAGTTGAACTTTCAGGTACAAATATTACTTTTGAAAGATCTATAATCCATGATAATGGACAAGATGCATTCCAATCAGGAGGAGGAATAAGTAATTTTACGCTAAAACAATCTTGGTTATTTAATCAAAGAAGAAGTGATATTTCAGCTACTGATGTATTTAATGGTTGTAGACATTCAGATGGAATACAAGTTTATAGTGGTGGCTCACAATATGGACTCTTAGTAGAAGATTCTATTATTGGGCCAGGGTTCTTACAGGGATTAATTCTTGGAGACTATACATCTAGTGGAGCTCAATATATAAATTATGGAGATGTTCACGATGTGACAATTAGAAACTCTCTATTGATTAGTTATGATGGACCAAATTTTAATGCAAATCTTTATACTAAATACGATTCTGGAGTTGCATATCCAAATAATCCACCAACAAACTATGAATTTGACCATGTAACAACTTATGTAAATCCAGGAAGAGATAATTGGAATATTTATTTGCTTGGAAGTGGGCATAACATTCATGATTCAATATTCTATGGAGGTGGTGCAAGACAGTTAACATTTGGGTCAAACCCAACATTTAGCAATAATGTTAGATACAATGTACAGGATTATGGTGGAGTAACAACAAATTCTGATCCAAATTTTGTAGATAGTAGTTACTGGGATGCGCCAGAAGACTATGCAGACTTTGACTTTACATCTCAAACTTATTCATCTACCGACAAGGGGACATGTGTAGTTTCGCCAGCAGTATTGTTCTCACTAGATCCTGGCCAGCACTGCCCATAATAAAAATAATTAAGGCTTTGGAGAAGGTTATTAATCTACTAACCAAAGGTAGTCTTCTCCACTTCTCTTATCCTTTCCCTCTAGTTGCACTTCTTCCATAATCAAACAACCATCTTTAAGTTTCAAAACTAAATTATTGTCATCCATGCTGACTGTTAAAGCATTCTCTTCTGATTTGAGATCTGAGATCCGAGATTTAAATATTTTCAAACGTTTGCCTTCATTCTTACCACTTTTAATTGTGATCCACGCAACTGGCCAAGGGTAAAACGCTCTAACCATTCTTTCTGCAATTTCTACCGAAGTATCTGCAGTAATCTCTGCTTTATCTTTTGCAGTATCTTTTATATAGCAATAAGTAGCTTCTTGTTCATTTTGTTCTTTTGCTTCAATTGTTCCATCTATCCAATCTCTTAAATCTTCATTTAAAATTTCTACACTTAGTTCTGCCAATGTTTTTGTTAAGCTTTCGTAAGTCTCAGTTCCGGTCAATGCTATTTCTCTAGTTGAAATTATAGGCCCTTCATCCATTTTAAAAACCATTTTTTGTAGTGTTACTCCAGTTTTCTCTAATCCGTTTAGAATACTCATTTGAATTGGAACTGCACCTCTAAGCTTTGGTAATAGAGATCCATGAAAGTTTAAGCACCCGTATTTTGGGTAATTCAAGATTGATTTAGGGATAATCTGACCATAAGATGCAACAATTATCAGTTCTGGCTTATATTTTTCTAAAATTTCGTCTGCTACTTCTTTAATGCTTTCAGGCTGTTCAATTTGTAATTCCCCGCCTGCATTGCTATGCGAAGAAATGCGGGCAGGGTAATTCGTAATTTGTAATTCGCTTTTAACAGGTGGTGCTTGCATATCTTGCTTTCGACCAACAGGTCTATCTGGTTGTGTAATAACTGCCTTCAAATCTAGAAGCTCATGATTTAAGCATGCATTTAAAATTGGAACTGCAAATTCACTTGTACCTATAAATATTGTTTTTATTTTCATAATGTATTTTATCATTTTGTACCAACCTATTTAAGTTACCAGTATATATATGCTAAAATTTAATAACGCATTGAAGGAGCTCATGCCATAGGCAGACGAGATATCACTCCTGAGCACTAGGAAGAAAGCATTTGTTAGTAGAACCTAGCGGGTAAGCCCGAAAAGGCTGTAATAAGGTCAGAATACTTCATTCTGAAAAAAGAGGTGGTACCGCTGGAATAATCTAGCCCTCAGTAATATCAATAAAATTTTATGTCAGTTCGAGTGATTCTACGTAGCTTTAGCGAAGTAGAATTGTATCGAGAACAGACAAGTAATATTTGTTACTGAGAAACCATGTTCAATAAACCAAATCCTAGACAAAAATTTTTCGACATGGAGCAAGATGTACTTGGCTTCTGGAAAAAAGAAAAGATTTTTGAAAAATCAATTGAAACTAAAGATGAAAATAACAGATACACATTTGTTGATGGTCCTCCGTTTGTAACTGGAATGCCTCATTATGGTTCTCTACTTTCTTCAATAACAAAAGATCCAGTAACTAGGTATTGGACAATGCGAGGAAAAAGAATCAGAAGAGTCTGGGGTTGGGATTGTCATGGACTACCAATTGAAGCGAAAGTAAACGAAAAATTTAATCTAAAAAGTAGAGCTGATGTAGAAGAATTTGGAATTGATAACTATGTAAGAGAATGCAGAAAACATGTTGAAGAAGTAACTGGACAATGGGAATGGTATATTGATGCAATTGGAAGATGGGTTGACATGGAAAATGCTTATTACACAATGAATCCTGAATTTAATGAATCGGTCATTTGGGTGTTTAAACAAATGTATGAAAAAGGATTTATCTATAAAGGAAAAAGAGTTTCTCTCTTCTCTACTGATACTGCAACACCTGTTTCTGAATTTGAAGTTGCAGAATCTAATAACTATCAAGAAATTGAAGATCTAAGTATCTTTGTTAAATTTAGACTTAAAGATTCTGCTAAATTGAAACTTCCAGAAAAAGATACATTTCTTGTTGCTTGGACAACTACTCCTTGGACAATTCCATCCAACTTTGCTCTTGCTGTAAATCCAAAAGCAACTTATGTTGCAGTTGAGTTTGAAGGTCAGATATTGATTATTGCAAAAGACCGATTGGAATATGTATTCAAAGGAAAACAAGACGAATTTCCAAAGCTTGGAGAATTTAAAGGTACAGATTTGTCTGGATTAAGTTATGAACCTATTTATGACTTTTATGTAGATCAATCAAATGAAAATGATTATAAGGTCTATGAATTCAATGGTGTAACAACTGAAGATGGTACAGGAGTTTTACATGTTGCTCCTGGATTTGGAGCTGAGGACTATATGCTTGGTGAAAAATATGGATTAAGTGGATTTCAAGATATTGATGATGAAGGTAAGCTTCTTGTTGGAGATTGGAAGGGAATTTATCTAAGAGATGCAAATGAATCTATTAGAGATAATCTAAAAGAAAAAGGGAATCTTTTAAGATCAGCAATGTATAAGCATAGAGTTCCACTTTTTAGAGGGGATAATCCACTAATTTATAAAGCACAAGATTCTTACTATGTTGATATTCAAAGAGTAAAAGATCGAATGCTAGATCTTAACAGCACAATAAACTGGGTTCCTGAGCACTTTAAAGAAGGTCGAATGGCAGAAGTTATAAAAAGTGCCCCAGATTGGGGAATTTCCAGAACAAGATATTGGGCAACAATTATGCCTATTTGGGTAAATGATGAAGGAGAAGAGCTAGTAATGGGAAGCATTGAAGAAATGTCTAAATATAACTCAGACATAAAAAAGAAGAAAAATAAAAAAGGAAAAGAAGTTTGGTTCTTTGGTGATGATGAAGTAAAACTTCACAGAGACATTTGCGATAAAATTGTTTTAACAAAAGATGGAAAAGAATACAGAAGAATTCCAGATGTTGTAGATAACTGGCTCGATTCTGGCTCAGTTCCAATTGCTGAGTGGCACTATCCTTTTGAAAATAAAGAAATATTCGAGAATAATTTTCCAGCAGATTATATTGCTGAATATGTTGGCCAAATTAGAGCTTGGTTTAATGTTCTACTTAGAGTTTCAACAATTGTTTTTGATAAAGTCCCTTTCAAAAACGTAATTGTTACAGGAAACATGGCCGGAACTGATGGAAGAAAAATGAGTAAGAGTTTTAAAAATTACCCAGATCCAAAAGCAACAATTGAAAACTATGGTGGAGATGCACTAAGACTTTATTTCTTAAGTAGTCCTCTACTTGTTGGTGAAGATATCAACTTCAACGAGAAAGAATTGAAGCTACAAATTCAAGAAACTACTCTACCTCTATGGAACATTTATACTTACCTAACAACTTATGCAAACATGCATAACTGGAAGCCAAATGAACAACTTGCATACAATAATAGAAATGTAACCGCAGATTCTCACCCTTGGGATCATATTCCTTTTGATGATATCGAAAATAATTTAGATGCTTGGATCTTGTTAAAGCTTCAAAAAACAATAAAAGAAGTTAATGAAAACATGGAAAACTACCAAGTTCCAAAATCTATAAAGCCAATAAAAGATCTTATTGCAGAAACTTCTAAGTGGTATATTCGGTCAAACAGAGACCGATTTGCTGATGGAGATGAAAGAGCTCTAGAAGTTTTGTACTATGTTCTAGTTGAGACTCTTAAATTAATAGCACCTTTTACACCATTTATTTCCGAGCATATCTATAGAGAAATAGTTTTTGGTGAAATGGAAAATAAAGAAGAATCAATCCACCTTTGCGACTACCCTGTTGCAGATTCTGCATTTATTGATCAATATTCACAAATAGAAGTTGAAATGGAAGTCCTAAGAAAAATTGTAGAATTCGGACACAATCTAAGAGTAGAAAATGGTCAAAAAGTTAGACAACCACTTTCTGTAATGTATGTTCATTTAACTAACACTGATCTTGGAAATTTAAGTGAATGGATGAAAGAGCTATTAATGAGTGAGCTTAACCTTAAATCTGTAGAAGAAAAAGCAGATATTCCTGATGGAGAAAACATCAAGACAATAAAAGATGATACATTAGGAATCTTAGTTGGTTTAAATATTGAAATAACAGAAGAGCTCAAGAAAGAAGGAGCAACAAGAGAGCTAACAAGAAATATTCAATCTGAAAGGAAAAATATGAAATTGAATATGAATGATTCAATTAGTATTAAATTTGAAACTCAGAGTGATTTTGTAAGAAGCTTAATGAATATGGATAATTCTGATTTTACCAGATCTGTAAAGGCAAAATCTATTTCTGAAGAACCTGTTGGTGAAAATTCAATGACTGCAAAGGTTGCTGATGAAGAAGTTAAGTTTGTCATAGAAAAAGTGTAAAACTGTCATTTTGAGTGATTCCGACTTTGGTGGAATTGTATTGAGAAGTGAGTGCTCGATACAAAATTTGCTATCGCAAATTTCACTCGAACTGACATTGATTTTTGAATTTTAACTTTTGCATTTTGAATTTTATTTCATAGTGTATACTTTGTTATAGTAATAAGGTCTATGATTATTGCAGTAACTAATCAAAAAGGAGGAGTTGGAAAAACTACCAGTGTTTTAAACATTGGTGTTTTTTTGGCTAAAAAAGGTAAAAAAGTCTTGTTAGTAGATATTGATCCACAAGCAAACTTAACTTCTGGCCTTGGAATCGAAAGAGATAGGGAAAATGACGGATTTATTAGCATTTACGATATTTTGGTTAACCAGGAAGAAGTAAAAAGCTCAATAAAAAGCTCAAGAGTAGAAAATCTTTCTGTGATTCCTTCCTCAATTGAACTTGCTGGTGCTGAAGTAGAAATGGTGAATGCAATGTCTAGAGAAAGTGTTTTAAAAAAAGCTTTAGACCAAATAAAAGATGAATATGATTATATTATTATTGACTGCCCACCTTCACTTGGACTATTAACAATTAATAGTCAAGTTGCTGCTGATTTGGTAGTTATCCCAGTTCAGGCAGAATACTATGCACTTGAAGGGCTTGGCCAACTTATGAATACAATAAAATTAGTAAAATCTAATCTTAATCCAAATCTTGATATTGGTGGTGTAGTTTTAACAATGTTTGATTCAAGAACAAACCTAAGTAAAGATATTGCCCTTGAACTCAAAAATCATTTTGATGACAAACTATTTGATACCTTAGTACCAAGAAATATTAAGCTTTCAGAAGCTCCTTCTCATGGACTAGCAATTGTTGAATACGAACCAGATTCAACTGGAGCACAAGCCTACGACAGACTTACACAAGAAATAATTGAACGATTTGAAAAAAATAATTCAAAAGATTTAGTTAGACCTAGTTTTAGCAATAATTAAACTTAAATTATTTTATAATGTCTTATGCTTAATTTTTAAGCTGTATTGATTGATATTAATTGGTCATTATGACA
>JAGQLJ010000047.1 GCA_020429495.1 Candidatus Dojkabacteria bacterium | reverse complement strand
TCCTTGCATTGATACAGCTCCATCATGATTAAATGTCATTAAATCTCTTACTACTGAATATGAATTATTATATGCTCTTAATACTAGTAAGTTTGAACTTGATGTACCTCCATAGTAATTGTAGAAACCAAATGCTCTTTTATCTGCTGTTCCTCCTGTATTCTCAAACATTAGCATATTTGCACTTGCTGATGTCTGTGCATGTATCTTGGCTTGAGAAGCTGTCGTCCCTACCGATATATTTCCTGTATTGTAGTAAATATTACTTCCTGATTGTGTCCAATAACTTGTGCCACCACATACACTTCCACTTCCACTCAAGATTCCACTATTATCAACCTGAACACACTGATTTCCGCCTCCAGCTAGATTAGATGCTGTTAATACTCCTGATGCAGATATGGTTAACCTCTCTGTTCCATTTGTCCCAAATGATAATCCCGCATTCTCTAAATTCCAAAGTTCAAGTACAGAACTTGCTGACGCATATCCTAAGCTTCCACCATCTGCTGATGTTGCTCCTGTTGATGTATTCTGTACCCTTAAATATGTGTCATTTGCTGCATTGTTTATTGTTAATAATTCTCCTGATGTTGATGCTGTCCCTATTGACACTGGGTTCGCTCCATAATTTATAAAAGTTCCATAATCTATCCATAAGCTACCAGTTGCTGTCAAGTCATCCCATCCACTTCCATTGTAGAAGAACAGATCAGTACCATCTGAGTAAATATCTCCAGCAGTTGGGGCAGCAGTTGCAACTCCAGCTCTTACTCTTATACTTGCTAAAGATGCTGTTCCTCCTGCTGTATCTAAGTATGCAAATGGAGCAGAAGTACTACCAACTCTTAGTGCTCTTGTTATAGTTAAATCTGCGCTTGAAGACACCTTATTTGCAGATATTAGAAACCTATTTGCTGCTGCCCTACTTAAAAATACATCTCTAGTTGCACTTCCAGGGCCAATTCCATAAGCTCCATCTGAATAGAATTGAACTCTCCCAAATGATTCTCCTGTAACTTTGATCTCAAATGCTTTTCCTGTGTTTAGGTCTGTACTTAATGGTAAATTCTGTAACGAAAAAGAAGGCTTATTTATTAAGTTTGGAGCCTGGACAAGTATTGCTTCATTATCTGTATCTTGATACAAGCTAAGGGTATTAGCTCCAACTGTTGTTGTTCCTATTGTTAATCCATTATTGTGTAATATTGATACTATATTGCTATCTAATACAAACCCTATGTATCCACTTGTTCCTATTTGTAATAACGAATTTATTCCATCTGTTCCGTCTTGTCTAATGTATCCTGTTCTATCTCCTGCTGCGGTTGTTGTTGCTTGAAAACTAATCTGCCCACTCTTATTGTCTATGCCTTGTGATCTTAAATATATATCTCCGTCTACATCTATTTCGTATCCTGGGTCATTTACCCCTACTCCTAAATACTTACTTGCGTTATCCCAGAATAGGTTTGAGTTATCTTCTGATATTCCACTACTTCCCTCAAATACAATTGATCCTGATGTAAATCCAGTATCTAGAGTTCCTGCTCTTTCAGCATAAAATGCACTTCCTGTGTTACTTAATTGTTTTCTTGCAAATACTTCTATATAGCTTCCAGCACCACCTGGTGCAAAGGCTAGTTCAAGAAAGAGAGAAGAGCTACTAAAATCAACTCCTCCATTACTTACACAAGCTGTTGTTCCCCAATCTGAGCTTCCACTTGCTGCTGAATTACAAATACTATTTATATCTAAAGAAAATACCCCATCTGTATCTCCCAGTTCAACATTTGCATGCTCCTCTTCAAACAAAAGATTACCTCCGCTAGATGCATCGTAAATTCTTACTCTAAAATCACAAGTATCAGCACCTCCATTAACACAAGCTGGCGTACCAGAAATTAAATTGGTTCCATCAGCTTTATTTACAATTTTTCCACTAAAGTTTACTGTCCTTGTTCCCGCTTCAATATTTAAAATCCTATAAATTAACCCAAGATTTGTAAGAATAAATAAAATACTCAATATCAAAGCTAGCAGTAAGCCTACTAACATCATTTCCTTTCTGCTTATATCATCTAGGCGTAACAATCTAGACACAAAACTAGAGCGTCTAAATAAAGCATCGTCTTTAGGATGCGTTTTTACATTTTCCATTTGGTACATAGTTTGGTTTTAAATTTGTACCTTAACTTTAGTATAGGGATTTGTTTTCATAATGTAAACGGTTTATAGGAGTTGCTAGAAATCAAAAGTTACATTCAATTTGTTTACTATATGAATCTGCAAATATTACAAAATCAATAATATTCAAATAACAATCGTCATTAGATAAATCTAGAGTACAGTCTAAATCATTCTTTTTATAATTTTTTGCAAATGTTTCAAAATCATTTTCATCTATTTTGTCATCATTATTATAATCACCTTTACAAATAGCAGATTGAGCACCTTGGCCGCTAGTACCATTGTTATTGTTATTATTAGGAGTACTCAAATTTTCAATTGCTCCAATATCATATACATTATTAATATTTTTATTATTTATTGACGTATATGTGTTTGTGCCAGCATCTATTGCAGATGAACTAGTAGATAAACTAAAGTCCTTTGCAACTTCATTGACAAATTTTGGGTCAGCACTTAATGAATGTTGGTCAATACCCAAATCCTTAGCAACCCCGTTCTTATATTGTGAGAAATCTGTATATTGTTGATTTGCATCAACGCTACTGCCTAGCATAATAGGCTTGTTTGGTTGGTAGTATAAATTATAATCAATATATTCCTGTTGAGAAATCAATCCATTATTTAATAAAATTCCGCCATTAGCATTTTTATAAATAATATTATTTGCAATTACATTATTAGCATCTTCGGTATCACTCATTCTTATCCCATACCTAGGAGCACTGGAGCCATAGCCATTGTTCGCAAAAGTATTGTTTAAAATTATATTATTTCCTGAATGAGTAGAAGAGAAGCCACTACCCATATTGTCATAAACAACATTATTGATTGCTGTAATTCCTGCTGTTGTATAATCTGAAATTATTCCATTCCCATCATTAGCACTATAATCAATCTGATCTGATATTATATTTGAGTCAATTATATTTCCAGTTCCCCCATCTGCAACGCTTATTGCTGATGCTCCTGGATAGTCCATACATTCAGAATAATATCCACCAAACTTTAATCTATTATTATAAATATAGCTATTGTTGCTACCATTATTTATCCCAATATGAGTAAGTGCGTTATATTCTATAAGATTATCTTCTACTTTTGTATTTTGTGCATATCTCATTAAAAAAATCCCAAATTTAAGGTTGTAGAAGATATGATTATTTGAAATTAACAGGTCATCACTACTATAGACATCGCCTGTATTTTTCCATGTATATACACCATTTAGATTATTATGAATTTCATTATTAACAACAATGACTGAGTCTGACTCCTCTCTAACTTGCACTCCTGCAGAATGATATGAAACATCATTATCGGAAACTAGTATGTCATGAGATGTGTGAATAGATATGCCTGCGCTCCAATTGTTAAGCCAATAATCTACAGTATCCAAATAACTTGGAAATTTTTGTGCACACTTTTGTTGCCTTGTAGTTGCATTTTCTTGTCCCAAAATAATGCCCACACTTTCGTCATCAGCATAAATATGATCTATCTGCTGGAACTCTTGTGGTAAAGTTTTTGCGCCAATTATTGTTAATCCTTTTAGTTCAAGCCATGAACTATTCTGAATTTTTATATACTCAAATATAGGGACCTCATTATTATATGCTTTGACTAATATTGGATTTGCCTCAGTTCCGTTTTTACCAGATATAGTTACCTTCCCAGCATATGAATGACTTTTAAAGTCTCCACCTCTTACCCAAACTGTGTCTCCTGGATTAGCATAATCTAGTGCATGACTTAATGTAAGGAATGGTGAATCTATGGAGCCTGTATTTGTATCATTTCCACTCACAGAAATAAAATATTCATTCTCTGAGCTCGCTACACTCAGAGCTCCTAATGTACTTTGTATATACGGGTCTTTATGGAACCCTAATATTAATAGCCATATTGTCATAAGGATTACAAAAGCTACAAAAAGTAATGCTCTTTTTATTTGAATATTTTTATATGCCATCCATATAATTTATATATTATCTAACAATTCTTCAAGTGGATAACAAAAGAGCAGCTAAATGCTGCTCTCATTTGATTTTTATTTATTTATCTTAAGCAAATTGAGCAAATGCTTTGTTAGCATCAGCCATTTTCTTAACATCTTCTTTCTTTCTAATAGCATTTCCTTCTTTATTAAATGCATCTGCAAGCTCTCTTGCTAGTGATTTGTAGAACCCTCCACCACCTCTATTTTTTCTTGCTGATTCAATAATCCATCTGAATGCAAGTGCTGTTTGTCTTCCTTCTGGAACAGGTACCGGAACTTGGTAGTTTGAACCACCAACTCTTCTAGATCTTACTTCTACCTTTGGTTTCACATTCTCAATCGCAGTCTCAAGTGCCTCAAGTGGCTTTGCTTTTGTTTTTGTAGCAAGTTCATCAATAGCAGAGTAGACTGCTTTTCTTGCGACAGATTTTTTACCATCTTGCATAACAAAGTTGATTAGCTTTGTTACCAGCTGACTGTTATATATTTCGTCAGGCTTTATATCTCTTTTTGGTGCTTGTTTTCCTCTCATTTGTTTTTGCTATTGGCTATTAGCCTTTAGCTTATATAAAAAATAAATTATTGATAATATAAATCACTATGCTTCAACTATTTCTTCACTGTCATAAGCAATTCTTGCATCGTTATAATATAAAGTGCCGTTTACTGTTTTTACTAAAATGTTAACGCCATCAGTACATGATTCTTTATCTTCAATTCCTAATAACATAGCTGCAGGTACATCTAGCTTAAGTATAACTTTTACTTGTCCTAGTCTAATACCGTCATCGTCACTCAAAGTTACCTGCTGTGCATTAAAATAAAACTTACCATTATAAAATACAAATACTTTGTTACCATCCAATGCATATTCAGGATTAGGATTTGCAATCTCCTTACTAAGTATCTTTCCGATCCATTTCTTTGCCGCTTCCTCTTCCCCTTTTCTGTTTCTAAAATAATTCTCCATTAAACTGTTATTATTGATTTAACTTTCGTTAGTATCTTTATTAACTAAGTGTCCATTGTAGTATGATGTACCATCCTGAGTTATAGCTAAATGATCACCATTCTCATAAGTCTTAACTAACATGCTTGAACTAGCAAGTATTTCACTAATGATATCTTGTGGCATACTACTTATTTCTACAGTTTTTAATTCTCCCAACTCAAAATTACCATCTTCATCGATATGTATTTTTCTACCATTAAAATAAACTTCATCATGAATTTGCACAAGAAGCCTACCTCCAGACATAATGCCTTTACCATGACCTCCATCATCACCTTGAAACTCATCAAGATTTAAGAATATCCAATCATCATTCGTTGATTCTTCTTCTGTTTGGTTTAATGATTCCAAACCACTCTCTCCTAACATAAGTCTTTTTAGATAGTTCATAATCAATATTAACTTATATAAATTATCTTTTTGAGTAACTATCTTACTCAAATAAAAAAACTCGGTTGTTACACCGAGTTTTAATTTCTCTAGTGTATCAATTACTATTATTCACAGATACTTTTATTTCTAGAAGCTATTAGCTCGTGGCTAGTAGCTTATTTAGGTTTTTTATTTCCGTACTTACTTCTTGCTTGTCTTCTTGCTTCAACTGGTGATGCATCGTAAACACCTCGCACGACTTGGTATCTTACTCCTGGAAGGTCAGGTCTTCTTCCTGCTTTTACAAGTACGACACTGTGTTCTTGTAAGTTATGTCCTTCACCTGGAATATATGCTGTTACAATTTGCTTGTTAGATAATCTTACTCTAGCTATTTTTCGAAGAGCTGAGTTAGGTTTTCTAGGAGTCATTGTTTTTACAGCAATACAGACACCTCTCTTAAAAGGGTTTGGTTTTCTATAAAATTTATTTGTTACTCCATTGTAGTTAAACTGAAGTGCTTTATACTTAGTTTTTTGTGGAATAACAAGTCCTTTATATCTAACACTCCTTTTTTTAGGTTGTCTTGGTTTTCTTGTTAGTTGTGATATTCTTGCCATCTTTTAATTATAATGCTTTATTTAAATTTGCTTTTACTGTTTCCTCATTAGATTTGATTGCATTCACCTCTTCTTGAGTTTCTTCAATTTCGTTACTATCTTGTTCCTGTAATACTTTTCCTAGTGGAACTGGACGACCAATTATAACATTCTCCTTCAATCCTCTCAAGTGGTCTACTTTTCCGATTAATGCCGCATCTGTTAGCACTCTAACTTGTTGCTCGAATGACGCTGCAGATAAGAAACTTTCAGTTCTAATTGCTGAGTTTGTTACTCCTAATAGAACTCTTTCATATTTAATAATATCTTTTCCAGCTTCTTTTAATTCAGCGTTTTCTGCTTCAATTGTTAGAACATCTGCATAATCTCCTGGTAAATGAGTTTCACTCTCACCACTATCGTTAATTAGAACGTATCTACTCATTTGTCTTGCAATAATTTCAAGGTGTCTATCGTCAACTTCAAGACCTTGAATTCCATATACACTTTGAACTCCGTCAATAATATATCTTTGTGCTACTTCAATAGGTTTAAGAGCAGCTAATTCTTTTGGATCAACAGATCCAAATGTTAACTGATCACCTTTATTAACTTCCTGTCCATCGTGTACAAGAACATTTGCCATGCTATCAGCTGACTTTTCAATTTCAATATCTTTCT
Source organism: Candidatus Dojkabacteria bacterium (assembly GCA_020429495.1). Taxonomy (GTDB): domain Bacteria; phylum Patescibacteriota; class Dojkabacteria; order J137; family J137; genus JAGQLF01. Next base: position 15,350 of record JAGQLJ010000047.1, on the reverse strand, counting down.
TTGAAGTAATTTTTACACTATCTTTTGCTACTTTTACTTTTCCTGTAAATGGAGCTCTTATTTCAGATTTATCTGATCTTACAATTAGTGTCTCACCAGATTTTACTGAGGATTTGTCTTTTACTACTACTTCATCTTTTGTATCAATATCAAAAGATTCTTCTAGCTCTTGCTTTGAAGTGATTCTAATAATGATTTTCTTTTTATCTTCAATAATTGAAATCTTTCCATCAACATCAGCAAGTTGAGCTAATGCTTTTGGTGTTCTTGCTTCTAGAAGTTCCTCAACTCTAGGTAAACCTTGAGTAACGTCAGATTTTTTAGCTCTAGCGTCTGATTTAGATTTTAGTGTTAGCTGAGTTGTAGGTTCTCCAAGTGCTTGTGCTGCAATAATTCCTACTGCTTCTCCTATCTCTACTTTCTCTCCTGTACCATTGTCGTATCCATAACATTTTGCACATAATCCATGAGCAACTTTACATTTTAGTGGACTTCTTAAATATACTTTCTCAATTGAATCATCTGCATCAATTGCGCTTGCTGCTTCGATTGTTACGTCTTCTCCTTTCTTAACAATTACATTTCCTTTTTTATCTTTAATGTCTTCAGCTGCATATCTTCCTTTGATTCTATTTTCAAAACTCATTTGTTTTGTTGAATCATTTCTTGAAATCCAAATTCCTTCGTCAGTTTCGCAATCGTCAATCTTTGTAATTATATCTTGAGATACATCAACAAGCCTTCTTGTTAGATATCCAGATTCAGCTGTTTTTAGAGCAACATCAGAGAATGATTTTCTAACTGCTTTTGAAGCAACAAAATATTCAAAGTTATTCAGTCCTTTCTCAAAGTTATTTTTTAGTGGAAGACTTACAACATCTCCATCCATGTTTGATACAGAACCTCTTACCCCTGAAATTTGCTTTACCCATGAACTTACAGGTACAGCTCCAGAATCATCAAGATCAATAAGGTTAACTGCTTCAGGTTTAGACTGAGCTAGTGACCAAACACCTTCTTGTATTTCATCAGTAGACTTTGACCATTCAGCTAATTTCAATCTCTTTAACTCTTTTTGTGTAATCATACCTTCATAATATTCATCAAGAAGTTCTTTTTCTTTCTTCATATATTCTTCTAGCTTTTCATCGGCAAGTTCTTTTGCACCATATCTAAATTCTCCCATTGAGATAGAGAACCCAAGTTCAGTTGCATAATCAAATCCAAGATCTTTTACTGAATCAAGAACATTAATAGCAATATCTTGTCCATATTTTCTAAATAGCTCTGAAGAAAGTTTTGCAATTCCTTTTTTTCCATAAGATTCATTTAAGAATTCATGCTCTTCAGGCAAAATATTATTAAAGATAACTCTTCCTGCTGTTGTTACAATAATTTCATCATTTAATAACAGTTTTACTGGCTCGTAGAATTTAACAATTCCAAGTTTGTATGCAGTAATTAATTCATCTCCACTTGAGAATGCATGTTTTGCATCTTTCTCATCTCCCTTCATAAGAGTTAAGAAATAAATACCCATTGCCATATCTTTTGAAACATTAACAATAGGAGTTGCGTCTCTTAGAGCTAATATATTATCTTTTGCAAACATTCTTTCTTTAACCTCTTGTACTGCCTCATCTGATAGTGGAAGGTGAACAGCCATTTGGTCTCCATCGAAGTCGGCATTGAATCCTTGCACAACCATGGGGTGAAGTCTAATTGCATTACCTTCAATTAGTTGAGGATAGAAGGCTAGAATAGAGTATCTGTGTAAAGATGGAGCTCTGTTTAATAGAACTGGTCTATCTTTAATTACGTCTTCTAGAATATCCCAAACTTCAGGATCTTTTGATTCAAAGATCATTTTTGCTCTTGTTGGATTTGCTGCATATCCTCTTTCAATTAATTCTCTAATTACAAAAGGTTTGAATAATTCAAGTGCAACATTTTTTGGAAGACCGCATTGATCAAATCTTAGATCTGGTCCTGCAACAATAACTGCTCGTCCTGAATAATCAACTCGTTTTCCAAGAAGGTTTTGTCTAAATCTACCTTGCTTACCTCTAAGCATATCTGATAGTGACTTGAAAGGCATTCCTCTTGTATTAAGAGCTGGTGCTCCTGGTTTATGATTATTATCTAATAGAGAATCTACTGATTCTTGTAGCATTCTTTTCTCATTTCTTAGAATGATTTCAGGTGCTCCAAGATTGATTAGTCTTCTTAATCTATTATTTCTATTAATTACTCTTCTGTATAAATCATTTAGATCGTAAGTTGCAAATCGTCCTCCTGGAAGTTGGATGATTGGTCTTAGATCTGGTGGTATAACTGGTAGCACATCCATAATTAACCAAGATGGATTTACTCCAGATCTTTGTAATCCTTTTAGAATTCTTATTCGCTGAATTACTTTTGATTTCTTTAGTTGAGATCTTGTTGTTTTCATTACCTCTTCTAAATCAGCTACCTCTGTTGCAATATCTAGCACATCTAACAATTCTTTAATTGCTTCTGCACCCATTCCTGCATCGTAAAAGAAGAAGTCGTATTCTTCTAGCATTGAGTGCTCTTCTTCTGAAAGAGTATAACCAACCTTAATTTCATTGATTAATGATTTTAGATTACTGAATTTTTTATCAATATTGTCTTGTTTTTGTTTATATGCAGCTTTTAATCGAGCAATTTCTTTCTTTCTTGAGTTTTCGTTTCTTTCTAACTGTAGTTTTTGCTTGTTTTTATCTTTGTTTTCCTTCTTTGCATCTTCAGCTAGTTGTTTGTATTCATCTTCAATTTCTTGAATCTTATCTTCAAGTTCTGTTGAAAGATCTTTTATTTCGTTTGTTTTTAACTCTTTTAGACTTTCTAATGCAGCTTTTTGTTCTTCTTCATTTAAACCAGTTACAACGTATCGAGCGTAGTAAATAACTGTTTCTAATTTCTTTTGAGGAATATCTAAGATTAAAGCTAATCTATTTGGAATTCCATTTGAGAACCAAACGTGTGCAACAGGTGCTGCAAGTTTGATGTGTCCCATTCTCTCTCTTCTTACTCTTTTGTGAGTTACTTCAACTCCACATCTGTCACATACAATTCCTTTGTATCTAATTTTTTTGTATTTCCCACAATAGCATTCAAAGTCCTTTGTTGGACCAAAAATTTCTTCGGCCATTAAACCATTAGGCTCAGAACGGAAAGTTCTGTAGTTAATAGTCTCAGCCTTTGTTACTTCTCCATGAGACCAGTTCATTACATCTTGTGGACTGGCTACAGAGATTTTTACTGCATTAAAGTCTTTTAACATAGCTCGATATATAAAAAGTTATTAGTTAATTAGTTATTAGTAAATTAGTACTAATTTAAAATAAATTAAGATTCTTGCTGATTAAACCCAGCATTTTCTTTTACATAAATATCGCCTTCAACCCAAGCATCCATTCCATCATAGCCCATTGTCCTCTTCATCAGCTCACCACATACCTCTCTATTTGTCTCCACAATTTTAAAAACTCTATATTCGTGTTCACCTTCTTCATTCTTCCCAAGATAACCATAGTATGCTGCTAAATATTTCTTATCAGCGCCTACCATTTCCTGTGGTTGACCAACCACTGCAATTTGATCTCTTTCTCTTAATTCTACTATTCCTTGTGCTTTTAAAAATGCTTTAGCTCTTGATTTTGTTACTTTTCCTTCGATACCCAAATCTAAATAAAAAGTACTAGACACAAAGTCAAAACCTTTATCTTTTTCTAAAATACCTTCTTGTCTTCCAAATAGTTTTGATAGCATAATTTTTCTATTACTCGTTAGTTGGTAAATCGTTTCCAACACTATCTACAATTTCTTCTAAAGCCATATCTGCTTTCTCAAAGTCGTATTCTGCATCAATCTTATCCATCTTAATTCCTAATCCTGCAAGTTCTTTATCAAGCACATTGAATGATTCAGGAACATTTGGTGACTTGATTGGTTGTCCTGAAATAATTGCTTTATAAGCTGCAGCTCTTCCAACTACATCGTCTGATTTAATAGTCAACATTTCGTGTAGTAGATGAGGCACTGCGTGTGCTTGTAATGCCCAAACTTCCATCTCTCCAAGTCTTTGTCCTCCCATTTGAGCTTTTCCTCTTAGAGGTTGTTGAGTAACTAGAGTGTATGGACCTGTAGATCTTGCATGTACTTTATGATCTGCCAAGTGGTCTAGTTTTAGAACATATTTGTGTCCTACAACAACTTTTTGATCAAATTTTTCTCCAGTTCTTCCATCATATAGATCAACCTTTTCTTCATAATCAATTCCTGCCTTCTTTGCTTCTTCAATTAATTTGTCTAGTTTGTATCCTGCAAATGGTTGAACTTCAACTTTTGTTCCTAGCTTATGAGCTAATGCTCCAATATGAGTTTCAATCAATTGACCTAAATTCATACGTCTAATCATAGATGCTGGTCCTAGAATAATGTCCACTGGTTGTCCATCTGCTGTATATGGCATATCTTCTTCTGGAACAATCTTTGCAATAAGTCCTTTTTCTCCATGATATCCAGTTAGCTTATCTCCAACAGATATTTTGTGTGTTCTTGCAACCCATACTTTTACTTGCTTTAGAACTCCAGGATTTAGTTTCGCACCTTTTGATCTTTCAAGTACTTGTACTCCAACAACAACTCCCTCTTCTCCATAAGGCATTCTTAGTGAGTTATCTCGAACGTCTCTAGCATATTCTCCAAAGATTGCTCTTAGTAGTTTTTCTTCTGCTGTTAGTTCTGTTTCTCCCTTTGGTGCAATAATTCCAACTAGAATATCGTTTGAATCTACATTTGCTCCAATTCTCACAACTCCTTGTTCATCAAGATTTCTTAGAGCTTTCTCTCCAACTCCAGGAATATCTGATGTAATTAATTCATTTCCAAGCTTAGTTTCTCTAACTTCTTGAGTGTATTCATGAATGTGAATTGATGTTAGTGCATCATTCTTAACTAATTTTTCGTTAATAACAATACCATCTTCATAGTTGAACCCGTCCCAAACCATATATGCTGCTCTTAGATTTACTCCAAGTGCTAGCTCTCCTTGATCTGTACATGGTCCATCAATTAGAATATCTCCTTTCTTCACTTTTTCATCTGGAAGTACAACAGTCCTTTGTGAGAATGATGTATTTTGATTAGTTCTAATAAACTTTTCTACTTCGTATTCTTGTCTTCTTTTATCTTTTCCTGTTCCATATTCTACAAGAACTCTTGCGCTATCAGCTTCTAGAACAACTCCATCTTCTTCTGCAAATACTGTTCTTCCACTAGCTTTAGCAGCTGCTTTTTCAAATCCAGTTCCTACAATTGGTGATTCATTCATTACCAAAGGTACTGCCTGGTTCTGTGTTTTTGCTCCATAGAATGTTCTGTTAGGATCATCGTTTCCTGCAAATGGAATTAATGCTAGTCCTAACCCTGCAATTTGTGAAGGTGAGATATCAATATAGTCAATATCTAAAATTCCTGCAGTTCTGTATTCTTTATTGTGTCTAATATATGTTTGATCATCAATGATATTATTATTTTCATCTCTTTTTATATTGTGTGGAGCAATTCTAAATTCTGCTTCTGTATCAGAATCAATATATTCAATTTCATTAGTTATAAATGGAACTAGAGGAATCAGATCTAATTTTGCTTTCTTTGCAGCATCAACAATTTTTGATGAAATCTCATCTCCTTTTTTTCCAACATTGTTTATAGTTTCCCTTAACATTCTTCCTTTGAAGTCAGATACTTTATCGTTCTTTACATCAAACTCTTTGACTACTTTAAAGTAAGGTGCTTCTAAGAAACCAAAATCATTGATTTTTGAATATACTGCTAGTTGATTAACCATACCAACTGAAGGTCCTTCAGGAGTAGTTACAGGACATAGTCTTCCGTAGTGAGAATCGTGTACATCTCTAACTGAGAATGTTGCTCTCTCTTTTGTAAGTCCTCTTGGTCCTCCTGCAGTTACTTTTCTTTTTACTTCTAATTCTGACAAGATATTTTCTTGATCCATGTATCTCATTAGAGCAGAACTTCCAAAGAATTGATTAATTGCAGCAATTACTGGTTTAGTATTTACAAGCATTGCTGGAGTTACTTTCTCGTCAGTAGAGTATGTACTCATTCTGTCTCGAATGTTCTTTTCCATAATTAACATTCCAACTCTAATTTTTTCTCCTACAATTTCGTTAATTCCTCTTACTCTTCTGTTTCCAAGACTATCAATATCGTCCATTGGTCTTGTTCCGTTGTTTAGTTGGATTAGTGCTTTTACTAATTCAACAATATCTTTTTTCTTTAGAAGATAATCTTCCATTGTGATGTCAGAATCATCACCTAATTTTTGATTTAGTTTATATCTACCAATCTTACCTAGATAAAATCTTCTCTTATTAAAGAACATATTATCTAAGAATGATCTTGCGTTTTCTAGCGTGATTGAATCTTCTGGTCTTAATTTTCTGTATATTTCAATTAGTGCTTCTTCTGTGCTGCTTGTTGGGTCTTTTCTTAAAGTATTTTCTAAATATTTAACTTCTCCTGTGTCTACATCTCCTAATACTTTCTTTAGCTCTTCATCTGTTCCATATCCCATTGCTCGAAGTAGAGTAGTTAATAGAATTCTTGGTCTTTTTTCTAGCAACTTTACACTCATAACTCCATACTTGTTCATTTCGAACTCGTACCATTTTCCTCTATTAGGCATTAGCTTTACTGAGTAGATTTTTTTAGCAGGTGTTGAAGCTTTTGCTTCTGAGAATAATACTCCTTCTGATCTAATAATTTGGAAAACAACAACTCTTTCGTTTCCATTAACCATAAATGAAGCTCTATTACTCATTAATGGCATATCACATAAGAAGATTTTTTGTTTTTTAATTTCACCTGTTCTCTTGTTAACAAGCTTTACTGTTACAAATACTGGAGCATCATGTGTTAATCCTAAGTTATGAGCTTCTCTGAATCCTAATTTTGCTTCTTCCCAATTTACATCTTCAAAAGACAGTGCCCAGTTTGAGCCAGTATAGTCTTCAATTGGGTTAATTTCATCGAATAGTTCTTCGAATCCATTTTCAATAAATTCTCTAAAGAACTTCTTTTGAGCTTCTAAAAGATCGACATCCATCAGCTCCACTGGATTATCGGTTAGAATGAGACGTTTTTTTGGAGTCATATATACAAGAGTTGCTTAAAATATTTAATTATTTTTATTAAAAACGCAAAAAATCCGCACTGTCGTGCGTTCTCTAATTTAATTTACGATTGTTTTGAGATTGATTTATGCATTTGGTACCTTTTTGTATGCTTAGGGATTCTAGCAAAGCGTGAGCAAATAGTAAAGGGTTTTATGACTAATGTCAAGTGAATTTCTACTTAAAAACTTATGCCTAATCTATATCTCCTTCTAAATCTAACCAAAAGGCAGTAATTAATTGTTATTAATAGTAATTTTGTTGTAATTATTAAAAATAACAACAAATAACTATGAATTACTACTAACAATAGGGAAATTAAGCCTTTAGTTCCTCTTCCACTTTATTGATTGTATCTTCAACCTCCTCTTCCACTACATCTAAATCAGCAGATTTAGACTCTTTTTTCTCAGAACTAGCAGCATTTTTTACAGATTCGGCTAATTTGTGCGCCTGTTCTTGTGTTGATTTTACTGTCTCTCTAACAACTTCTTTACTTTTCTCCTTATTAAAAACATCTTCATCTTTTAAAGTTTTGATTGCGTCTTCAGCCGCATCCTTTGCCACATGAAAGATTCCAACTCCGAATTGCAATGATTTTTTTAGATATTTATTCATAATCTAGCCTCTTGCTACGAGCTTCTAGCTCCTAGCGGTAAAAATTAATATTCTTAAATAAGCTTAGCATACTTGTCAGTTCGAGTAGAAAAATCCTTGATTTTTCATATCGAGAACTATTTTCATACACTTCTTGATACAATCCAGATAAATTTGCATCACTCGAAGTGACATATATTATTGTGTAACTTCTTGTTCTTGTATATTTAATCCTTCAATTTCCCAGTCAATTGGATCGATATCACTTACGGATCCACCAGACGCAACTGACACCAAAACCTTATTATTTCTTAATCCTTCTGAGCAATTATCTTCAGCACCAGCTTGGTTACATTGAACATATTCTGTGTAATATGCTCTTGCTGTATTTACCGAATCTCCTTGCAGTTGGGCAAATACATAATATTCACCTTCTGGAACAACTAATGTATAAGTTTTTCCAATCGCAGATGCAGAAACACAATATTGTTTGTTTGTATTTTCTTTACTTTCTGCACAAACTCTTTGGTAGCTGTTAATACTTGAACCTTCAGTAACAAAAGCTAATATACTTCCTTTAACTTCTCCGTAACCATCTTTTTGCTCACTTTCTACTTTATCTTCTAAATCAGAAATTTCTGAATCTTTTGAATTAATCACTTCAAACTGACCATTAACAATATCTTTAAGATCGCTCATTGCTGATTTTACATTTTGCTCTCTGTCACCTTGAATATCGTTTTCTTGATAAATATCTTGGTAAGTATTTAGAGCAGAGTTAATGTCTCTTGTTTTTACAAAAAGCAGAATTGAAACTGTAATTAACAATACAACAATAACTGGGTAGAGAAGTATTAGTATAAACTTGAATAGTTTCAGCGCTAGTTTTTTCATGAACGATATTTAATATACGTAAGTATAACAGAGGAATAGATATGTAGGAAAGTAGATGAATAGAATAGTTGCTAGTTTCTAGTTACTAGTTTTGTCAGTTAGAGTAGATTGTCCGACGATCTGCGAGCAGTGAATGAAATGAACGACGTGGCAGTCCCTTTAACCCGTCAATACAGTTCCTTTCTTTACCAAGCACATTAATGCTAAAATTGAATAGTAAGTTTAAATATATGGATAATGTATTACCTATAATCGAGCATGATACTGAGCTCGGTCAATATTTTCAAAGATTTACCGAAGGTGATCAAACCTTTATGACCGTACCTGAAGCTAGCTTTACGCTTACACCTACAGCTAATATTGAAATTAGGCATACACAAGCAGTGTTAGATACTACAGTAATTCAACTTCCAATAAGAACTGTTCCTATTTTTACATTTTCTAATGGTACTTCTGAAGATGACCCTGCTTTTAGTTATTCAAAATATATAGATGAATTTCTAATAGCTAATCCTGATTTAGATGATTTTATAAATAAAACTAATTTACCTCCTAAGGCATTCTTTGCAGTTGATTTAGCACGAACTAGAAAGCTTATTTGCCTTATCCCAACTCTTTAAAATGGACAACATTGAATCATTATCTTTTGGTGATTCAATAGGAATTATTACTGCTAATCTTAACAACATAATTTCAGATTTCCATACTGCGGAACCTAATTCAATAGAAGAAACTAATAATTTGCTCGAAGATGAACAACTTGGAAACTTAAAATTTTCTCATTTTTTAGAACAATGGCAAGAAATATTAGATATTCGAGTACGGTATCCAGACAATAATGATTTGAATGTGCCTGCAGAATTAGGTAGCAGTAGACATAAGGTAGAAACATTAGTTTTGGATATTGATTTACTAGAAGACGGGAAATTTGAAACAAGGAGTGTTCCAGTTGTTGCTAAGTTAATGTCTTCAGAGCAAGCTAGAGCAGAGCTTTTAGCTTACAAAGCAGCACCTCAACCATCTTTAGAAGTTTTTGCTTTAATGATTGATGAAACTGAATCAATGGGCAGTAGAAGAAGTTCTATTTTATTAACAATTGCCAATTCAAACTTAGTTTCTGTTGAAACTAGGCTTAAAGCTCAAGTTGATATGCTGGAAGAGGTAATTAATAGCAATAACTTCGCCATACTATTAAATGGTATTAAAAATAATTTAAAAGTAATAATTAGAAACAGTTATGCTACTTTTAAAGAATTGCATTCACATGGCATTATTCATGGCGATCCAGCTTCAAGGAATGTATTACAAGATATAATAAATCAAGATTTCTTATTATGTGACTTTGAAGCAGCCAAAGATATCACGACACTAGATTCTGATGATGAGGCGACTCTACAAAAAGGTTATGAGTTAAGCGACTTTTTAGGAAGTGTTTTTGAAGAATTAAATAAGTTTTGGGATAGAAAAGAAATTGATTCACATCAAAGTGAACAGATTTTTTCTATGTTTACAGATTTAAACAAAGAGATTTTGCAAGAATTACAATAAACCATAAAAAACATACAGTAGGTGTTATTAACAGTTTAAAAGTCGTGAAATTAAAGTTCTCCAAGCCTAAATCTAGACTTTCTTACATCTTTAACCCACGATTGAAAATCTTTTAACCTTATTCCATAACCCTCTTGACCTATCCTTAATATTTGAAAAACGCTGTTTGCTTTTTTCAAAGATTGACCATATCTTCTTATACTTCTATCTGTAATATTCTGAACAACAACCGGCTTGCCATAGTTTTCAAGCATCTGCTTTAGTATATCTGACATAGTAGAATCTTCAGCATCAGCGCTGACACTTATATCTTTAAAAGCCACTAGTGCATTTACGATATACATTCCCATAAAGTTATTTCTTACAATTGCCTCTCTACTATCTGAGTCGGGGAACTGAGATATGTATGCTAGTGTCAAGTCTAATTGATTTAAAACAGGTAATTCTTCAAAATCTTCTACTCCTTGTGAATTAAAAAAATCAGTGACCTCTTGAACAGCTGGCCTATCGTATAGGTTTGGGGTGTTCTGAATTATTGCATTTCTTAAATCACCATAGAATAATCTATCTGATGGTGTTTCAGCATTTAACCCTGAATCTGCGTTTATTAATGACGTAAACATATTTTATTTTTATAAATTAATATATTTCTTAAAAAATACCTTGTACGTCAGGTTCTTTGGTAGACTAGGTCTAACCCAAAATTTAATATTTATTACAAAAGCAAAAAATTACATTTTGTAATACATTCAGTATATATGTTTTTATATTTGATGTCAATGATTGGCAGCTACGACAACAAGCGTGATTTGTTCTATGTACAAATATATTCAGAGGTAGCTAAAGCAAAAGAGTAGAAAAGTTAAAAGATAAGAGTTAATAATTTAGAGCCTATTTTGACTTTTATCTCTTACCTTTTAACTCTTAACTGGGCCTTGGTAACGTTACTTTCGCGTTCAGCGTGGCTAGCTACCGACAAAACAAGCCCAATACCAATCATCATAACCAATATTGCGCTACCACCATAACTAATAAAGGGTAGCGGAACACCTGTAATAGGCAAAATACCCACATTCATACCCATATGTTGAAACATATTCACAAAAACAAGCGCACTCACACCAAAAACTACTAATCTACCAAAAGAATCCTTTGTGGCCCTGGCTATTGTTACAATTCTATTTAGCAAAACTCCAAATAGAACTCCTAAAAATATTATTCCGACAAGCCCAAATTGTTCTCCAATTGCTGCAAAGGCAAAGTCATTGAAAGAAAATGGTAAAAATCTGTAGTTAGAGTGTGTACCCTGCAAAAATCCTTTTCCAAAAATTCTTCCAGATCCAAGTGCAATTTTTGCTTGTGATCTATTCCAACTTGCAGTTGGGTCTGCATTTGGATCAATAAATGTATCAATTCTCTGACGTTGATAATCTTGCAAAACATGACTATATGCCAAATCTATACTTGGTTTTAAAAATAGAGAAAACAAGATTATTGGAATAATTACAAATAGTTTTAGTTTATGTTGCTTTCTTAGATAGTAAGCGTTTAAACCTAGAGTTACAGATAGAACTACAGCAAGCAGCAAGCTTGATTCAAAAACAAAAGATAAAATTAAACCATTAATAAACAGAACTACAGAAAGCACAAATGGCTCAGTTATTTTAAAAGTTGTTAAAACCATTATTCCCCAAATAAGACTTATCAAAATGGTATTTCCCAAAGAGTTTTGAAGTGCAACTAAACTAACTGTAAAGAACAAAAACATAAAGCTTGCGGCAATCTTAATTACTAAAAAATTTTCTTTTACAAACTTGTTTGTTTTAAATGGTTTATTAAGCGAGAGAATAAAAGCAGTAGTTAAAATAATTGTAATTTTTGCAAACTCAGCAGGCTGAATGGTAAAACCTCCAATAGAAATCCATCTTGTTGCTCCAAGTACTTCATCTCCAAAAAAGATTACCGAAATTAGTAAAGTCAGAGTAAATAGAAATGCTAGTGTTTGGAATAAAATGATATTAAATTTTTTGTAGTTTAGAACAAAAATTATACACATTAAGAAAAGTCCCACTCCAGCATATATAAGCTGATTTATAAATAAGCCGGATGCAGTTTTATCTGGAAAATAAGTTGTTGAATATATATTTACCAAACCCATTACCAAAAGCAAAATTACAATTGTTACAACTGTTAGATCGATTTTTTTAAGATTATCTATGTTCATGGTTAAGTATAAGCTATTGATTAAGTCACACGCAATTATTCTCCCCTTAGACCTGCCTTTGGCAGGTGAGGGGAGTACCTTACGAAGCCTTGGCGAAGTAAGGGGAGGGGTGTTAACACCCTCCGCTTCGTCATAATAAATTATGCCTCTGCACCTCTCTCCAGGGAGGAATAATACTACTTCGTAAGATTGGCCAATATATGATAAAATCACGTCGTAGAATATTTATTGCACATAAGAAATGCCAAATAAAACTGAAAATAAAAATGTTAGACAACCAATTGTTGCTGTTATGGGTCATGTTGATCATGGAAAAACTACTTTTCTAGATTCAATAAGAGGTGCACGAGTAGCCGACAAAGAGTTTGGAGGAATTACTCAAAACACAAGAGCTCATGAGGTAACAACAAAATCTGGTTTTAAAATTACATTTATTGACACTCCTGGACACGAAGCTTTTAGCAACATGAGATCAAGAGGAGCAAGAGTTACAGATTTTGTTTTACTAATGGTTGCTGCAGATGATGGAGTTCAACCTCAAACAAAAGAATCTATTGAATTTGCACATGAGAATAATGTTCCAATTATTGTTGCTATTAATAAAGTAGATATTGAAGGAGTGCAGCTTCAAAAGATTAAGCAAGAATTAGCAAGCTACAAAGTAAATATTGAAGAATATGGTGGAGATGTTATGTGCTTTGAAATCTCTGCAAAAGAAAAGAAAGGGTTAGATGAAGTTCTTGAAGGAATTGAACTAATGGCAGAAATAAATGAGCTAAAGCCACATCAACCAAAAGAAGGTGTTATTGCAGAAGCTTTTGTAATGGAATCAAGTCTAGATAAACATATTGGTTACTCAGCACTAGCAATTTTAAAAGCTGGAGAACTAAAAGATCGGTTTGTTGGTGTTACAGAAGATTCAATCTTCAAAGTTAGAGCTTACATGGACGAAGATGGTAAGCAAATTAAGAATGTTCATGAATCTGAGCCTTTCACAGTAATTGGATTAAAAGATGACTTGCCAACTGGTGAAATTATTAACTTTGTTAAAGACGAGAAAGAAGCTAAAAAGCTTCAAGATGATTTAAAGTCTGGAGTTGTAACTGAAGATGAACCAAAGGAAATAGAAATGAATGCAGAATCCTTATTTGCGCAAATGCTTATGCAGAAAGAAGAAAAAGCACAAGGAGTAGAACAGCAAGAGCTAAATATTATTTTAAGATGTTCAACACAAGGTACTCTTGAAGCAGTAGAATCAGAACTTAAAAAGCTTGAAACAGAAGAATCTAAAGTTACAGTTGTTCAAAAGGGTACTGGCCCAGTCTCAGAAGATGATTTAAATATGGCAAAAGTTGCAAAAGCTATTGTTATTAGCTTTCAAGTTGATGTGCCAAACGCAATAATGACTAATGCAAGAAGAAATAAAATTCTAGTAAGACACTACGAAATTATCTACGAACTAATTGATGAAATTGCAGACGTACTAGATTCAATGGATCAACCACAAGAAGAAATTGTTGATATGGCAACTGCTGAAGTGTTGCAAGTGTTTACACTTTCTAATGGTGACCAAGTTGCAGGTTGTAAAGTTACAGATGGTAAATTTGTTAAAGGATACAAAATTAGAGCAGAGAGAGGAGAGACAGAACTAGGTGAAGCAAAAGTGACTTCTATTAGGCAAGGTAAAAATGAGGTAAAAGAAATGAAAAAAGGAAATGAATGCGGTTTACTTCTAAACCCAGCAATTCCTGATCTGCAAGAAGGCGATAAGGTAATTGCCTTTAGGGTTGAGAAATATTAAATAGCCACTAGCTTCGAGCTACTGGCTATTAGCTTTATAGCTTATGCTTCTACTAGACTTCTTAATTGGCTTCCAAAATTTCTTGCACTTTCTACTGCAGCACTATTTTTTTCAATAAATTCTGTTGTTCTTGTACCTAAGTTTATTTCAATAGGAATATCAGCTTCTATTGGTTTCACTACTTTGTGACTTCCATCAAACAATATAACGGCTTTTTTACTATCAGCAAATAGGCCATATTGTTGTGGTATGCCATTAATACTTGCAAAATAACCCACGTTAGAAGAAATACCCATGCCATCAAGAACCTGAGCAGCTAGCAAACACCTGTTAAATGTAGTCTGATCTATATCACTACTTGGATTAACTCTTTCTGAAACATAACTATTTACTTCCTCTAGTTGATGCCTACTAATCAGATGCGAAACATCTGCTGACTCATATTGATAATCTTCTGTTGTTGATTCAATTGCCATAAAATTAACATTAAAAATACTATATATTGTGTTTTTAAGTATGCAAAAAACACAATTTAATGTAAACGATAATCTAAATAGAATTTTTATAATTAACATATATCCAAATTTACGAAGTAGAGAAATGATAAAAAAAGAAGCCCTCTTTAAAAGAGGGTTTAGCTATGTTGTACTAAATTTGGATTACCAAACATTCTTTATCTCCTCGTTCCCCTCAAGCCAACGCTGAGCTTTAAGAGCTGCTTTACATCCATCTGCAGCAGTTGTTATTGCTTGCTTGTAAATATGATCTTGTATTTCACCTGCAACAAAAATACCTGGAATATTTGTCTCTACATCACCCATAGTTTTTACATATCCATTTTCATCTAAATCCAGAATGTCAGTTAAGAATTGTGTTGATGGAACATGTCCAATTGATAAGAACATTCCATTGACTTCAAGTGTAGATTCTTTATTTTCTTGATTATTAAATATTTTTAGACCTGTTACTGTCTCATTTCCAAGAACTTCTTTAACTTCTGTATTCCAAAGAACTTCAATCTTCTCATTTTTTAAGGCTCTTTCAGCCATAATTTTACTAG
>JAGQLJ010000046.1 GCA_020429495.1 Candidatus Dojkabacteria bacterium | reverse complement strand
CCTTCAAAAAATTTAATTTATTTGAAGACAGAATTATTAGGAACAATATAAAACTCAAAGTTTGTGGTAAAAAGAATATGTTTTCATAAGCACCAGTTGTAAATATCAATGTGGTCAAAAATGCACCAATTACTGCATAAGTTTGATTTTTTAAGTTCTTTATAAATAGTTTATAAACCACAATTCCAAATACTAAAAGCCATACGAAATCTAAAACATAAAATACTGCATTAAGATTATTGGCAGTAAAACTACCAACTGTACCTAAAATAAAGTGATAGAAAGTACTATAACCAACTTGTAAGAATAAGTTTGAGCAATCATTCGGTATTGTGCAAAGTTTTTCTCCTGAGTTTATTGCAGTGACAACTGTTTGGTGTTGGACATAATCAAGTGCGAGTACAGAATCTACTTGTCTTATAAATAATCCTAGTATTATTAAACTAATCATCAAAATGGGAATTAGCTTTATGCATTGTTTAAATACTAGTTTTAAATATTCGTTTTTAAGTTTTATTAATAAAAATAAAACAAGATAGTTCCAATATAGTAGTGTGAATATTGTAAATCCTGCAGATAACCATGCAAATTCAAAAATGTTAAAACTAGATAAAAAATATATAACACCGTATGCAATTGGATAATATAGAAAGCACATTGCAGATGTAAATCCAATAAACGGTGAGCTAAAAAAAGCTTTTGATATTAAACTTGGTAAGGTAAGAATCAAAAATGCTGAATATGCTATCCATAAGTAACTACTAGATAACAAAGCGCTATCTGTTTTTACTAAAAAAACACCTAATGTGACTAAATAAATTACATATAGAATTGTTAGAGCGTATTTAATTTTCATTATTTGCACTTAACCTCTAAGCTAAAGTTAATCTCGAACTTTTGTTGTAGCTTAGTAATAATTACAAAACTAGTTGAATTCTCATCTTGCACAATGTTTAGCTTGTCATTTGTAGTTACAACTATGCTACATATTCCATCACTTACGAATGGACTATTGCTATTTCTAGTTAAACTAGTTGCTGCGGAATAATCAATTTGTGTTTGATATGTAGACAATTCACTAATATCGCCTAAAATTTCTATCGTACTTGAGTATGTTATTTTATTAACGCTAGTTCTTTTAATTTCTGTAGTCTTAACTATTTGTTCTTCGTTTATTGTTTCTATATTTTTAGGAAACAAAAATCCAAAATCTATTCCTTGAACATTTAAAGTAATATCTGGTTCTATAATATATTCAAATGGTCTAATTTCTTCAAAATCTTTTGATGTAATTACATCTCTTCTTGAAGTAAGTTCTATATATTCTCCATTTTGTAAATCTAGAATAAAAGACTCATTTCTATAAGAAAGATTAATGTTTGAGTAGTAATTATATCTAAATAGATTTGCAAAAGAAAAAACTACGCAAATGATAGTAGTTAGAGTTATTAGTATTTTGTTAGTTACAATTTTTCTAATCATCTTATGTATAACTATAAGATAATTTTGATGACTTTGCTCCTTTAAAACTCTTAATTAATCTATATCTAGAAAGAAAACTTCTATATTTTCTAAAAGTTTTTGTATTAGCAAAGTATTTTCTTGATCTATTTGCAATATGTATTCTTGTTTGTCTTATCTTTTTATTCTCACAAGCTCTAATTGCTTTTTCTATAGATGTAATTAAAGAACTATAATTATTTCTTTCAAATACAAATCTTTTAGTTAATAGTTTTGTTGCAACTTCAATATTTCCAGGAGCATCAGATAAAACCGGAATATTTCCAAGTCCAGTTGCTTCAACAATACCTAAAGATAACCCTTCATTATGCGAAGAATTTACATAAATTGATGATTTAGAAAGTAAGTCAAACAGTTCTTCTTGAGATAAAAATCGCTCAATAACTTCAAAATTTTTAGGATGATTATCAAAAGTTTGAACAATAGATTCTCCTCTACCAGTAAACAAAAATCTCCACTTTGGATATTTTTTTGCTAATTTTCTAAAAGCAAGTGCAGTTATATCTGGATTTTTTACAGAAATCCACTTTGTATTAAAAACAATAAGCTTTTCTTTTTTAGATATGTCTAGTGTTAGGATTTTCTTTACATCAAATCCATTTGTAATTATTTCTAATTTTTCTAAATCAAATTTAAAATTATTTTCTAAATACTTAGCGTTTGTTTTAGAAACAGCAATAATTTTATCTGCCTTGCCCACAACAAAT
>JAGQLJ010000045.1 GCA_020429495.1 Candidatus Dojkabacteria bacterium | reverse complement strand
AGGTGTAGGAGGTTTAGCTGTAGCACTTGCACTACAAGACACATTAACTAACTTATTTGCAGGATTTTATATTATTGCAGCGCGAAAAATTAAGCCAGGTGATTATATAGAATTAGAATCAGGGCAAGAAGGTTTTGTAGAAGATGTTTCTTGGAGAAATACAACAATAAGAACTCTTCAGAATTATATTATTATTGTGCCTAATGCAACTTTAGCAAATGTAATTTTGACTAACTATCAGCTTCCAGTTTCAGATTTAGCAATCTTAATGAATGTTGGTGTAAGTTATGATTCTGATTTAGAACTTGTAGAAAAAGTTACTGTAGAAGTTGCTAAAGAAGTAATGGTGGAAGTTGCTGGAGCAGTGCCTGAGTTTGATCCGTTTATAAGGTATAACGATTTTGCTGCATCAAGCATAAACTTCACAGTAATAATGAGGGGGAAACAATACACAGATAGATATTTAATAAATCATGAATTTGTTAAAAGGCTTCATAAAAGATACGCGAAAGAAGGCGTTGAATTCCCATTCCCACAACTTGATTTAACTATAAAGAATAAAGAGATAACAGTAAAACAAAAGTAGTTACTTATAATTTTCTTTTTCAGCTAAAGCTTTTTCCATTTCATGAATAATTTTTTGCTTTACTTCGTTTATATCTGTAGTATCAAAAGAAGCACCACCAGCTCCAAAATGCCCGCCAGCCTGTATAACTCCAACACTCTCCAAAACTTTTTGTATTGACACATTATCACCAAAGTTTCTGGTTCTCCAACCAAGAGTTACTTTTCCTTTATTTAATTCCATTAATATTCCATAGTTATAACCTTCAACAGTTCTAGAAAAAGTCTCAATATAGTATTTATGAATTCCACCCAATCGCCACTTACTTCCAAATTTATTTATTAGTTCTTCATCTTTTTCATCATCAATAACTAAAAAGGTTGTTTCTATTTCAGGGTAAAATTGGGTATTTTCAATTGCCCATGCTAAAAACTCCATACTTTCTTTGCTAACATTAGTATTCATTACTTCTGAATGTCTAGCTTTTTGGTCGAGCAATTCTTCTGCATATGAATACATTCCATCGTAAGGTTCATTTTTAAAGTATCTTGCGTCATCAATTAAACCATAATATAAAAGAGTTGAAATATCTTCAGTTAAATTTTCTGTTGAAGGTTTGATAAAGTAGTCATAAATAATTTTCCCTGTGCAGACCTCATCTAGTCGTAGTGAATTATGTCTTAAATCAGAATGAATAATATTTTGCTTATGATGATCAATTAAAACAAATGGTTCAAATCCTGTTTGAGCTAATACACTTTCATATTTATCAGTTAAAAGCATTTCCCATGCAGAAGAATCTACAAGAATAATTAAATCGTAACCTTTCCAATTCACATCATCAATGTTTTTAAATTTTACTGACTCAATATTAGGATAATTAGTAAATTTGTCTGGAATGGAATGAAATATAACAATATCAGGAGTTTGTTTAAAATGTCTTTCTATCCACCAACTTACAGTCAATCCAGAGCTTAACGAGTCTGGATCAACTGGCCTTGAACATACTATGAGTATTTGCTGGGCGTTAAATATACGTCCTATAATATGTTGAGCAATATCGTAAGTTGAATAATCTTGTATCATGCTAGTGCTACTATATCTGTAAAATAACTGATTTTTGGAATATTTCACCATTAACAGTTATCCTTGCTTTTATACTATTTGTTCCAGGCTCAAGATATTCAAGTATTCCTCCTGTATTGTGAATATCTAGACCTTTTTCATCTCTTTGTATTTCTGTTCCGTTCTTATTAATTATCCATAGAACATTAACAGATATTTCATCTGATCCTCCCCATTCAATGTTTTTAATCTTTGGAATAATATTTAAATAGTAAAGATTTACAGTTGAGTCTTTTAGCTCATATTTTAGGTCTATTGATACTTCTGTTCTATCAGATACAGAAATTGAAGTAGGCACCTGATGGAATTGATTAATATAAACTGTGATAAAAGCAGCAGCACCAAGTACCATTGCAGCTGCAATGGCAAGTGACTTACCCATAAATCCATATCTTGGTTGAGTAAGATAATCAATTTTTTTTCTTTGTTTGAATACAACAAAAAGCAATACTGCAACAGCAATAACTGCTAAGGCCAACATACCAAGAATTAAGCTAGACTGAGTATTATCCATTATGAAGATCTTAATGAGTTAACAAATGTCATAAATAGGTTTTTTTCTTCTTGATTTGTTTGGAAGTCATCAATATACAATTCACCAGATGAAACACAATAAGATTCATTTAAACATCCCCACATTTGTCGACTAACATTACCTTCTGAGTTAGAAAGTTCTAGCTCTTCAGATTGCATAGTAACTTCTCCTAATTTTGTATCTTTAACTTGCCCAAGAGTAGTTTCTAGTCTAATTGGTGACTTTTTGGAAATATAGTATGTATGGCCAGCATTAGTTATTACTTCATAGAACTCACAATCCCTTGATTCATCTGCACAAATAAGGTTAGTTCCTTCAGTTGTTGCAAATCGACTATTTAGTGAATAGGACTGCCCAATCTCTAAACTATGATCTTCGTCTACAATCTTATTAGTAAATTCAACAGGAAGTACTTCTACAATTGGTGTTTCTAAATTCAAATCAATATATGTCTCTTTTTGTGCATTGCCCCCAGAGTTATTAAGTCCTAGCTTGCCAGATATTAAAGAGAAAATGAATAGAAGTAAAAGCACCAACCCAAAAATTGTTGAAAGTATCATGCCATACAGAGCACTCCTAGCAGATGTTTTTGCATTCATGGCAAATTTATTTACATATGATATTATTAAGTATAGAAAAATTATTACCTTCTGTAAACGTATGACCAAAAAACTTGCCGAAAAGTTAAGAGAGAGAAATTTGAAAATGGCTCCAGTTGATCAAGAAACATCAGAGATAATTAAACGTATCTCTAAAATTACAAATGAACAACCATCTCAGATAATGAAAGAAGCAGTTAGCATGCTTGCTCAGGCACTAGGTAGAAAAGTAATATTAAGAGAAAAAGACTCTAACTGGGATTTAGTTATAGAAGGTTATTCAAATCAGAAAAAACTATATAACGGTAAAACTAACTGATATGTCTAACGATAACCCTAAAGGTAAAATCCCTACAGAAGATGACGCAATTGAACCAGATTTAATTGATGAAGATCTTTTAGATGATGAATTTTCTGATGGGTATGAGGAAGGTTATACAGATGGTGCAGGTGATTTAATTATCTCTTCGGCAGTAGAATCTGTTTATAGAAAAAGAGAAGATACAAGAAGCCGTCTTGCGCTAATTTATACAATCTTTACTTTCTTTGTGTTTATTTTTGCTATGGTTATAGCTGTTCTTGATGGCTTAGTGAGAAAAGTAAGTATAATTGATAATTTAAGTGTTGTTATTCCACTTATATCGGGAGTATTTTTAGGAACGCTAGGTTTTGTTCTAGGTTATTACTTTAGAAGAGAGGAAGAAAAAGACAGTACACCTACTACTGATTAATCAGTTTTAATTATTTTTAGCTCATCCCAATTAGAAGTATACCTAGGGCTCATCAAATTACTTTTTGCTTTCCATTTTTGATCTGTACCCATTGATCCAGTTTTTATTGTATTACTTCCCCAACTTTTATTAATTTTGTCAAAAACAGACATTACTAAGCTATTTTTATCAAATTTATAGTCTTGCTTAAACATATTAATCTTTTGACTCTCTTTTGGCAGAATTCCACCAAGTTCAACTAGTGATTTTTTATATCTTAGTCCTTTTACAAATATATGCTCTAAGCATTTATCAGCTAAATTAATTAGATCAGGTAGATAATCTGTGGGAGTTTCTAAGAGCATATAGTAGGAATTTCTATAATAAGCTTGCTGAGTATTATGTTTATCTGTTTTTAAGGTTACCCCAACATAAGAACAAATAGAGTTCTGGTTTCTTAGTTTTTCACTGGCTCTACCTATATAAGAAGCAACAGATTCTTTGAGCTCTTTAAGATCGGTTACTTTATGGCTAAATGATCTTGAGCTAATAATATGCTTCTTAGTATCTTTATTTTCTACACCTTCAATACAGTGAATACTTTTTAGTTCAAATTGTGTTCTCTGAACTGTTACAGATGTTTTTGCTCTTAGCCAAGAATCATCTGCGTTCTTTAAATCATAAGCTGTATAAATACCATTAGAATTCAAAAAAGTCGTAAGGTTATATCCAATTCCCCAAACTTCATAAACAGGAAGATGTTTTAAAACATCATCAATTTCTTTTTCATTATTAAAAACAAATGTTCCTTGATTTTCTTCAAACTGCTTTGCTTCTTCTGTTGCAATTTTGGCTAGTGTCTTAGTTGGTGCAATGCCAACAGAAACAGGAACACCAGTCCATTTCATAATTCGTTTCTTTATTTTATCTGCAAATTTTTTGTAGTCATCGATCTTTAAATCAGTTATATCTAAAAATGCTTCATCAATTGAATAAACCTGCACATCAGGTGCAAAATCTTTCAAGATATTCATAACTCTATTAGATAAATCTCCGTATAAATGAAAGTTAGCAGAGAACACTTTTACATTATGTTGTTCTATTAAATCTTTCCACTTATGAAAAGGAGCTCCCATTGGGATACCAAGCTTTTTTGTTTCAGCTGATCTAGCAATTATACATCCATCATTATTAGATAGAATTGCAATAGGCTTTCCAACTAGATCAGGATTAAAAACTCTTTCACAAGAGGCAAAGAAATTATTACAGTCAATTAGAGCAAAGAGTTTCTTATTCATTAAATTGATTTTATAACATTCTTTACAACACCAAAAATTTGAAACTCATCTTCTTCATCTATTTTTATTGCTTTGTAAGATTCATTCTCAGGTACAAGATATAAACCATCATTCTTTTTAATTACTCTTTTTACAGTAAATTCCCCATCAATTGCAGCAATGACAATACTTCCACTTTTTATATCCAAAGATCTATCTACCAAAAGTAAATCGCCTGTATTTATTCCAACATCCTTCATAGATTCTCCTTGAACCCTTACAAAGTATGTAGCGGCTGGATGTTTAATTAAATATTCATTTAAATCTAATTTTCTATCTATAAAATCATCAGCAGCACTAGGAAATCCAGCAGAGATTGCAGTATTAAAAAATGGGATCAAAAGTCGTTTCTTTTTTTGAGCATCAAAAAATTGTAGTACCATAAAGCATATTAGCAAAATACTTGAATTTACTCGAGTATTCTATAATATACTAACTAGACATATTTACCACTTGAAAGATTTATTAAGAATTATTTTACAAAGAGTTGCCCTAGTTACACCAAAACTTAAATCAAAACCTATTTTAGTAACAGGAATTCATAGATCTGGAACAACATTCGTTGGTACAGTATTGGCACAAAGTAGAGCTGTAGGTTATGTTTATGAACCACTTAATCCTGAGTTTGGTTATTTGATTGAAGGTAATAAGTGTAAAGTTTGTAACTTGGAACTAAATAAATGGTTTATTTCACCTTCAAAAGAAAATCAGAAATTTTTATTAAAACACTTAAAACATTTGATTAATGCAAAAACACTTTTAGGCAAGATTCCTGTATTTAAATCTCCATTTGGATTCTTTTTAACAGAAATGTTTGTAGAAGAATATCAAGCTCAGATTATTATGATGATTAGAAATCCACTAGGTTTTGTTAGTAGCATAAAAAGAAAAAACTGGGAATTTGATTTTAATAATTTTAAAACACAGCCTGAACTTTTAGATCTACTACCCCAAGATTATAGAGCTCTTATTGAAAAATATGCAGACAATCCTCCAGATATAATTGATCAGGGAATCTTATTGTGGAATATTTTTTATAGAAAAGTATTTAAGTTTCAAAAAGAATATCCAGATTGGATTTATTTAAAACAAGAAGATGTATCTACAGACTCCACAAAAGTATTTGAAGCTCTTTTTGATAATTTAGGACTAGATTTAACACAAGAGATAAATCAATATATCTTAGAAAATACTGATAGTAAGAACCCTATTGAAGAAGAAAGTAAAATTATACATAGTTTGAAGAGGAACTCTAAAGAGCTTGTTCATCTTTGGAAAGAAAGGCTTACAGATGATGAAGTTGAAAGAATTCTAAAAGGAACGAAGAATATAGGAAAATTATTTTACCCTGATCTATATTAATTCCAATTTTTATATGACAGCTGTATAATTCAGGGGCCTATGGGAATATTTACTTTTATAATTTCTAGATAATTAAGTATGTTAGTTTTTGATGCAGAATTAGATTTTCACCAGTTTGGGATTATTGATACAGCAGATATAGAAAAAATTCTTTTTGAGTTTATCGAAGATAGCCATTACTACGATAAAAAAAATCTTCTAGTAATCACAGGTAAAGGTAAAGTTGTAAAGCCACTTGTAAAAAAGCTTCTTGGACAAAATCCTTATGTAAAGAAGTTTAAGCAAGCAGGTTACTTTAATGGCCAAGAAGGTGCATTTGAAATTGAATTGTGTTCATAGTAGTGGTGGGTCTTAGACCCACCACTACTATACCTATAGCGAGTGATATAATAATTTATGGACTTACTTGCAAATACACTCCGACCAAAAAATTTAGATGAGTTTATTGGGCAGCAACATTTAGTCGGTAAAAATGGTCCGCTTAGAAAACTTCTAGAATCCGGAAATATTACGTCAATGATTTTGTGGGGGCCACCAGGTTGTGGAAAAACAACTTTTGCAAGACTAATTCCAAATTATGTTGATGCACACTTTGAACCATTTTCAGCAGTTACTGGTGGTATTGCAGATGTAAGAAAAATAATCAAAATAGCTGAGGATAGAAAAATAGAAATGGGAAAAGAGACAATTTTGTTTGTTGATGAAATACATAGATTTAATAAAGCTCAACAAGATGCGTTTTTACCTCATGTTGAAAATGGAACAATAATTTTAGTTGGCGCAACAACAGAGAACCCAGGATTTGAAGTAAATGCTCCTCTAATTTCAAGAAGTAGAGTTTTTAAATTTGAGCATTTAGGTGATGATGAAATTTTAATAATTATTGATAAAGCTTTAAAACAAAATAAAAAAGTAACATGGACTGATGATGCAAAGCAGTTTTTAGTCGGCTATAGCGATGGTGATGCAAGAAAAGTGTTAAATGCAATAGAGTTTGCAAATAAAAATAATAAAACTGTGGATTTGGATACAATACAAAATGTATTGCAGCAAAAGCTAGGAATTTACGATAAAAAAGGTGATGCTCATTACGATACAATTTCAGCATTTATAAAATCGATGAGAGGAAGTAAGCCAGATGCAACATTGCATTACTTGGCTAGAATGATGGAAGCAGGCGAAGATCCAATATTTATTGCAAGAAGGATGGTTATTTTTGCATCAGAAGATATTGGTAATGCAAAGCCAACTGCACTTGTTGTTGCTACTTCTACAATGAATGCTGTTAATATGATTGGTATGCCAGAGGCTAGCTTAATATTGGCTCAATGTGCAACGTACTTGGCCTCTTGTCCAAAGTCTATTGCTGTAACAGAAGGAATAATGAAAGCAAGGGCAGATGTTAGAAACAAACCTCTAAACTCTATTCCACTACATTTAAGAAATGCTGCCAATAAAGTAATGAAGAATTTTGGTTATGCAAAAGGACATACAAGATATCCATGGTTAGAAGAGAGGAATGGTAAAAAAATTAATCAGGAGTATATGCCCAAAAATCTAATTGGAGCAAAATACTACGATATAAAGAATTTGTCAGAATCTCTTTAGTGATATTTAGATTTCACTTGATTGCATAAGTATTTACTTATAGAATGAACTCAGAAAACTAGATAGCTATGGAGATAAAAAATTAATTTAGTTGATTTTGCAGCTTTTGCTGTTAGTTATAGCTCTACAAATGAATATAATTGATTTAGTAGGAATTTTAGGAGCAGCTTTAGCTCTATTGGCGTTTTTGCTTATTCAATCAGACAAAGTAACTCAAAAGAGTTTTTTCTATGATTTACTTAATGCAATAGCTGGTGTGCTTTTGGTGATTTATGGCTATCACTACAATACTTGGCCTTTTGTCATTTTGAATATTGTTTGGGCTGGAGCTTCTATAAAAGATTTAATATTCACAAAATATAATAATTAAATCTTTACAATATCTTTACCGTTGCTTTCAAATATTGTTACTGGTGTATTTAAGATAAAGTCATTACCATTAATCGAAATTTGTAAGTTCTCATATTGTTGAGTTTCAATCTCAATCGATCTTTGAGCTATAAAGTTTAGTGGTTCTGTTCCATTTGCAATTGAACCTTCATAAACTACTTGTCCATCAGCTTTTATTATTGCATATCCAATGTTTGCGTTACTTAGTATTATTGTATCTAAATTTTGAATTTCTTGTTCAGGCTTAAATAACTTTAATGTAATTTTATTTTTTGACCCTAATGTGTTTTCTGTTTCAATTACAATACTAGTTTCTTCATTTTGAAGTGCAATTGGACTAGTTTCAAATTCATAATCAGCATTTAAATTTAATGGAACTGAATTAACATTTATAGAACTGCCCTTATCCACCTGTCCTTTTAAAATTATTTCATCATCTTCATATGCAAGTCTTCCTTCAAAAGGAGCTGTAATTTCAAAAGGTGAATTAATTGCTAAATTTGGTTTTGAAAAAGATCTTCTTATTGAATTTATACCTATCAGTAAAATAAAAGCTAAGATTCCAGTGATTGCAGCAAATTGTAGTTTTCTTTTTGTTATAACAACTCTGTTTAATTGTTGTAATATTTTATTTTCTTCATGTATTATTTTTTCTTCTTCTTGTTCATTTTCTTCTTTAAATTCAATTTTTCGCTTCATATCTTTATTTTCAAAATCCCGCCTATATAGTGCCACAACCATTTCATGATTAAGACCAAGAAACCTAGCATAGTTTTTTAAAAATCCTTTTGCCTGAACACTAGATTCAAATCCCTGAAATCTATCTGTCTCAAGCATGCCTAAATATTTCTCCTTAATCTTTAATTCTTTTTCAATAGATTTAAAATCAAGACCTAAAGAAAGTCTTTTTTGCTTTAATAATTCACCTGCAGTTTTGTTTGAAGAAATTGATAAATCAGACATGAATAATTATAACAGTTAGGTATGTTTAGCATTGCATGATTAGGGCTCTCCCTTAAGTACTATTGCGTATATATTCAAATAATATCTGACCAGCTAACGCTGTATTTTCATTAAATTTATTCTTAAACCATTTACGTTTATCTTCATATTTTTTAGGCAATTCTTGATTATACAGATCAGTAATAATCCGCTCACTCCATCTATCAATTGGCGTTATATCTTTATGGCCAACTGAAAAAGTTAAAATACAATCTGCAATCTTATCTCCAATTCCTAAAAATTCCTTTAATTTATTTCGTGTCTTAAATGAATTTTGAGTTAAATCTAGTCTCTCAGAAGTTAACCTAAATGCAGCATCTTTTAAATATTTTGTTCTATAACCACTTCCGCTTTTTGCTAGTTTATTGATCTCAATTAAGTTTATATATTCTGCACTTGGAAATAACAAAGAATCACCAAAGTCTGTTTGAATAGATTTATTTTGCATTTTCATAAGTTTATTCAAAGAAGTTTTTATTGCCTTTATACTTTTATTTGAAGCTAAAATGAAAGATAATACTGTTTCTTCCAAAGGTTGTTTCAGAATATGAGTACCTTTATATTTGTCATAAGCTTTAGTTAAAATTGAATCGTTTAATAAATAACTTTCATCAAAAACATAATCTAAATTAAAATAAGATTCTATAAATTCAAAATTATCTTTATCGGGATAAGTCTGCCAAAACCACTTATTTTTTTTATTGTTTAATATAATGATTTTATCTGTAAAATGTCCAATATATCCTATCTTAGGATCTTCTTCCCAAAGAAATGTTTGACCACTGCTCAATGTTTTAGTAACATCCAAGTGGATATAATTGAATTTATTCATATATTTATTATACTTTAGAATGTCAGATTTAGATAAAGATACAGCAGATGAAAATTTAAGTAGCATTGATGATAACATTGATGTTGAAGTATATTATTATCTATCAACCCTGCAATGGAACGGGGTAGTATCATACGCTATACATTATGTTGATGCATTAGCACTAAATAATAACCATGTACCAGAAGAAAGAACTAAATTAGAACAGACAAAGGCATCATTAGTTGAAATTAATAAATATATTACAATTTTTGGAGTAAGGGATGAACTTATAGTTAACCTTATGCAATATATTTCAGCAGCTGAAATTAATATTAGAGATAGTTCACAAAACAATCAAGTATTAATATCCAGGTATTTGGGTGAAATGTTAACAAATGATCATTTAAATTTACATTATTCAGATCGAATAGCTAAATACAGCAATCTTTATGGGTATATTTGGAGCAACCTAGTCAGTGAATATGATGAGTTAAGTCATATTTTATTGAGAACTAATAATCTTCTTGGTGCTAGTGTTAGACAAAGTGTTAGATCAGTATTCGATAACCAAATTATATTACAGTTAGAAGATAACAAACTTGCTAGTTGGTTAGCATACTTAGAAAGTAATCATTTGGTCATAACTCCTGAAAATTTTATCGTAAGAGCAAGAGATTACTTCGTGGATATATATCTATTTTCTGGTTATCTAAGTACCAAACCTGCAGTTGCAGCTGAATACACACTTGCTAAATCATACTATTTACTAACAAATAAAGCTTCACAACCAATACAAACGGCAAAAATTCAGTAGTGTATAATTATCTAAAATTGGAGAGGTGGCCGAGTGGTTTAAGGCGCATCGTTGCCCGCCTGCAACGCTATGCGTAGCATTGCGGGCAGGGAAACTGTATTTTATCTGAAACAAATGAAATTTTATTATACATATATTTTATTATCAAAATCGGATAATGGCCTTTATATAGGTTATACTTCAAATATCAAAAAAAGGGTTGAAGAACATAATAATGGCAATATAACAAGTACAAAGAGTAGAAGACCTTTTAAATTAATATACTTTGAAGGATGTCTCAGTAAAGAGCTAGCTCTAAAAAGAGAAAAGCAATTGAAAACGGGTTTCGGCAGAGCGTACTTGAAAAGAAGACTGAGTTTGTAAGTATTGGAGAGGTGGCCGAGTGGTTTAAGGCGCATCGTTGGAAACGATGTTTGTGTTTACTCACAACGCAGGTTCGAATCCTGTCCTCTCCGTACTGAAGAAAATCTCTACCTTTTTATACTCCTTAAAATACCTTATGTATATAGGGTTATACGAGGTTATATACTTTCAATCCAAAAGATAGTTTACAAATAACTTGTCAATTAACTTGACAATTATTTAACAAATTTTAGGTCTAACAAACTGCTTTCTCACATCGTCCACTTTTTACTAACCAGTTTCGTATTGTTACCAAAAATCTTAGGTGTTTAGATATCGTTCGTAAGACGACCCTACGGGGAATCGAACCCTTAAATTTTTATACAAATAATATGAATGTAAATACTGCATATCTAGTTGCCAGAGTTAGTGATAGGAGTCAAGAGGCAGGCTACTCTTTATCCTCACAAGAAAGATTATTAATGGAATATGCTTCTAGAAATAATTTACAGGTAGTAAAACTATTTAAATTATCTGAAACTGCTAGTAAAGCCAATGAACGAAAAGTTTTTGAGCAAATATTTAAAGATCTTCATAAAAATAAAATATTTAATCTTGTCTTCGAAAAGGTTGATCGAAGTACAAGAAGTTTTAAATGGTTAGTCAAGTTTTATGATTGGTTTGAATCAGATGAAAGAAGAAAGCTTCATTTAGTTTATGACAATATTATCCTTCATAAAAATTCAAGATCTCAAGACAAGTTAAATTATGATATGAAGGTTGTTTGGGCTAAGAATTATTCAGATAATTTGTCAGAAGAAGTTAAAAAAGGACATAGAGAGAAAATCAGACAAATGAAATACCCAGGTCCCGTAAAGTTCGGATATGAATCAATTGATAATATTAATAAAGAATATATCCCACATCCAAAACTGTCTAAGAAGATTACAAAATGTTTTAAACTTTATTCTACTGGTAAATCCTCTATAGCAGATATTTGTATAGAATCGTTTAAGTTTGGTTTAAAGACTAAAGAAGGAAATAAACTATCTAGTTCAAGAATGCACAATATCTTGAAAGATCCTTTCTACTATGGATATTTCAGGTGGAATGGTAAAATTTATTGTGGTACACACGTACCTTTAATCTCAAAAGATCTTTATTTAAAAGTTCAGAACATTTTAAAAAGAAGAACTTATTCTAGATATATGAAACACAATTACTTACTACAAGGAAAAGTTGTTTGTGGAGAATGTGGTTATACTATTTCTTGGTATCAGAAAAAAGGACATATCTATGGGAAATGTAGTCATTTTAAAGAATGTAATCAAACAATAAATGCACGGGAAGATAGAGTTGAAGAAGAAATTAAAATGCAGTTACGTAAGCTAGACTCAAAAAATATAAAACTTACTAAATGGATTAAATCTGTACTAAACGATGAAAAAACTAACGAGTTACTTTCTCTACAAGAAACCAAAAAAGGATTAAATGAAAGATTAAAGAAAATTGATGATATGTTATCTGTAGCATATCAAGATAAATTAAACGGAGAGGCTGAAATAAAGATATACAATTCTACTACTACAAGATTGAACGCTGAGAAGGAAATAATTAAGGAAAAACTGAATGGAATTTCAGAAGAATTAAAGGGTTTAAGTGATAAAAAGTTTTCTATAGCAGGGCTTAAAGGAAAAAATGATCTAATTTATGGAAGTGCAGGACTTGAAGATAAGAGAAAAATAATTTCTATTGCATTTAGCAAGATTAGTTTTAAGGATGGGAAGGGAAAATATTATTTAAATAATTAAGAGTAATGCAAGCTCAGATTTTATATAATCATATAATTAGAACCACAAATATTTATGTCTTTAGAGATTAGCATGAAAAATAAAACGGAATTTTTAAATCTTTTTGGTTTACCAGTAATCGATGCTCACAGTTTAACCTTAAAAAGTAAAGCTAATCTATACGTACTTAAAATTAATGCGGGTACTTTTGACTACGAATCAATGATAAATGAATTGGGGAATGCATCCACTCATTACGTATTATCAAGAGGGAGAATACAAGATCTATCTCAAGAAGAAGGTAAAAATTGGCAGTTGATGTCAGAAGTAGTCAGTAAGTTTAAAGACTGGGGTAAAAATGATGGTGAAGGAGGAGAGTTATTATTATATTGCTTTTTAGAAACACATTTAAATGCACCTAAACTTCTTTCTAAAATGGAGTTGAAGACTGCAAATAACGATTATATTAAAGGATCTGATGGAATCCATTTACTAAAAATTGCAGATAATGACTATCAAATTATCTATGGTGAATCCAAGATGTATGCAAACCTTACGGATGGCATTCGAGAAGCCATTAGCTCACTAAAATCGTTAAAAGACAAAGGATTTAACACTGAAGCTTCTCTTGTTGACTCAAATATAATGAAAGAAAGTTTAAATCAGGAAGAACTTGCTTATATTAAATCAGTTCTTATTCCTGCAAAGGATCCTTCAAATATTATACAAAGAAATAATGCTTTTGGTGTATTTTTAAGTTTTGAAATTGATATATCTCAATGGGATTTACAAAATATGAAAGATGAGGATATAGACAATCAAATCAGATCAACTGTAAAAAGCACTTTTGAAGCTCAATTTGAAAATATAAGGAATCAAATTGTTAAAAGCGGTTTAGATGGACATCATTTTTATTTTTATTCAATCCCTTTCCTTAAGAAGGACAATGCAAATATAAGTCTCGATCAAACAAGGAAAGATATAATTAAAAAAATTACTTTTAATGACAGTAATTGAAGATTTAGAAAAAAGCATATTAGAAGATGATTATTTTAAGGAACTATCTTTAAAGGTCGAAAAATTTGCTGCGTATAAATTTTTTCAAAATACCAATGCAATTACCCCACTAACTGAAAAAGAATTTTTAGATTTAATGAAGTATGCTGACCTGCTTTCTCATTCTGAAAATCCTTTGATTAGAAATACTTCATACAGAATTGTAAGTCTTCTTGCTGATCAGGATGAATACAAAGATATTTATAATGTTTTTTCCATTGCTATTTTATCTAAGCTTGGTAACTTTCCAGCATTAACACTATTAAAACAAGAAGATAAAGTAATTAGACTTCCTTTAGACAGAGAATTAGAAAAGAATGACAAAGAAGTTATTCAACAAATACCAAATAGCGATAAAATTTTTACTACAGCTCAATATGAGGTTTTTGAGTCTCTAAAATCGAATAATCATTTTAGTTTTTCAGGGCCTACATCGTTAGGTAAGTCATTCATTATTAAACATTTTATAAGTTACTTAATTGATAAGGATGATAGTTGTGGCAACATAGCAATTTTAGTTCCAACGAGAGCATTAATAACTCAGGTAACACAAGAAGTTAAGCACGAATACTTAAGACATCAGGATTATACTATTGTGAATTATCCAACTCTATCTCCAATAATAAGAAAAACAAAGAAGAAATTTATTTTTGTATTCACACCTGAAAGACTACTTGCTTATTTTTCTGAAAATGAAAATCCCAAAATTGATTACTTGTTTATAGATGAAGCACATAAAATATTATCTAGTAATGATACAAGAAGCCCTCTTTATTATCATTCCATTATACAAGCACAGAGAAAATCTGTAAGGCTGTTTTTCGCATCTCCTAATGTTCCTAATCCAGAGGTATTTTTGGAATTATTTCAATTAAGTACAGATGAGAAGTTAAATATTAAAGAATCCCCAGTTAGTCAGAATCTGTATTATGCAGATCTTATAGAAAAGAAAGCTTTTCTTATTTACGACAAAGAAGAAATTGAAATTGACATAGTTGATCTTAATATCAATGAATTTATTAAAGCACTAGGGCAAAATCAGAAAAGTATTGTTTATTGTAATACACCTAACGATACTATATTTTACGCTAGAGAATTTGCAGCATCACTTCCAGATATACCTGAAGATCCGGAAATTAAAAAATTGATAACACTTATTAAAGAACAGTTACATAAAGATTACTACCTAATTAATTGCCTAAAGAAAGGTGTTGCTTTCCATTTTGGAAGATTGCCTCAAAATATAAGAGAAAGAGTAGAAAAACTTTTTGCAGAAAGAAGTATTAATTATGTATTTTGTACGTCAACTTTACTTGAGGGAGTAAACTTGCCTGCTAAGAATATTTTTATTTTAAGTAATGCAATTTCTACAAAAAAATTTACAGATATAGACTTCTGGAATCTTGCAGGAAGGGCGGGAAGACTAACTAAAGAATTATCGGGTAATATAATATGCGTTCGTGCTGAAAATAAGAAAAATAGATGGGATCAAATCTCAGATCGATCTCTTTTAAAGAATAAACAAATATCAAAGAAGGTTGCTCCCATTGATAAAACAAAAAGAAGCATCTTCCAAAATATGGAGTATATAATTAAAGATGAAGATAAATTTACAAAAAAAACTCCAACCAGTAACGAGGTAGAAACGTGGAGACATTATGCGAATATAGCGCTAATTCATGAAAAAACTAATGTGGCATCCACTCTCAGAGAAAACTTTATATTAAGTAATGCAGAAGAACATAGAAAATTATTAGCTAAAGCTAGTAACGAAATTACTGTTCCTAAAGAAGTTTTAATAAAATCATCCGCGATCAATCCAAGATATCAAAATAATATTTATAATGAATACAACCTTGAACCCCTACCTCAAAATATTAATAGAGATACAATACATCATTTCTTACAGAAGTTTTATAATTATTATCAGTGGAGTAAAATAGAGTCTCTAGGAATCTCCCCTATGATCCCAAAAGAAGATAAAATACTTAATAAGTACGCTCTTTTAATGGAAAAATGGATGAATTCAGCTCCGTTGAGTCAAATCATCTGGGAATCTATAAATTGGTATAGTGATGGTCCAAAGCAGATATGGAATAACCGAACTAGAACATATGAAGTCTTTGGGACTTATCAGTTAGAACATATTAATATTATTGTAAATGATGTTATAAATTTAATTGAAAATGTTTTTAGATTTAAAATGGAAAGATATTTTCAGAACTACTATGACTTACTTAAAGCAAAATTGGGTAGCCAAAATGCTGGAACTAATTGGGCTGAATTTCTTGAGTATGGAACAACTAATAAAAGAATTATTGATTTACAGAACTTCGGATTCCCAAGGCATCTAGCCAAACATATTATTGAAAAATATTCCTCTATTTTAGTTTTTGAAAATAATCAGCTTATCTCTATCGATTTAAATAAGCTCAAAGATGAATCGGGGAAATCAACTGAAGTATTGGATCAAGAGTTAACAGAATATATTTGATGCTGGAGATATTAACTGGTCTATGAGTATGATTTTTTGACGATGTTTCGTAACAAAAATTTCTAAAAATGTAAATTCTGAGGTTTTGCAGACAGTAGCAGGTTTTGAA
>JAGQLJ010000044.1 GCA_020429495.1 Candidatus Dojkabacteria bacterium | reverse complement strand
CCTTTTTCATCTTCAATAATTCTTTTTATATGATCAATATTTGCAGGGTATTTTGGATCTACACCTGAAAAAATTCTGTGCGCGTTCCAATCATAATCTGAATCCTCTTCGTTCTTTTCTCTAAGTAACCTTGGCCTGGTTTTGGTATCACCAAGTTCTCCAGTAATTAATACTGTTTTTGTATAATCATATTTCTCTTCCAGCTCCATAATAATATATGTAGCTAAGGATGACTTTCCACCATACATACAGCTATGTAAAAATAACTCTGATCTTTTACCTGAAGCAATTTCTGCTGCAATCTTTTTTCCTAATTCTCTATAAACTTCTCTATGCCCTTCTTTAAAACTATCTAAAAGTTCATCACTAGGTTCATCCATGGCAAATAATGTTTTCATTACATTTTCCAACTGAATAGGATTATCAGATTCTATTGCATGATTAAGGGCTGAAAATGTTGCCGCATATGCCACTGGATTAGATAGATCAAATATAGGGCTTTCTATCCAATTAGTTATGATTACAGCATATTCTGAAGGAAGTTTTTCAGCTAGTTCAGAAAATTTAGCATTATAATCAGCATTTAATAGTTCTGCACATAGCAATTCTGTGCTATCTAAATCTGTTGTAGTTTCTATAATTTGATCTGACATTTGAGGAATAATTCTGCTTAAGCATAGTAAAAACTTATTTTTCTGACAACTATTTTCTAGCTATACCCATTTCTACTTTCTACTCATCTAATTTCTACTCGCTCAGTACTAATTACTGAATACTCATTACTGTTCTCGTGTTAAAATACATTTAGTTAAATTTAGAAGTATTATGTCAAAAGATAGACAGCCAAAGGCTGATAAAAACCAAACTAATCCTAATGAAGAAATAAATCAATCCGAGATTAGTGAGTTAGATCAAGTTAAACAAGAACTTGAAAATGAAAAAGAAAGAAGATTAAGAGTAATGGCAGATTTTGAAAACTTTAAGAAAAGAATAGAAGGCGAAAAGGCAATGTTTGGAGCAATGGCAAATATGGGTTTAATTCAAGAAATTTTAGAAATTAATGACGATCTGCAATTAGCTTTAGATGATTCAGATTTAGATTTAGACAGAGCAAAATCTTCAATAACAACTGCTCAGGAAAAATTAAAAGCAACAGTTAGAAATGCAGGTATTGATGCGATAGAAATAAAAGTTGGTGATGATTTTGACAGCAATACAATGGAGGCAATACAAGCAGTGCCTGATGAAAAAAATGCCGGTAAGGTTATTGCTGTTATAAGTTCAGCCTATAAATATGCAGATAAAGATGGAATTTTGAAGGCTGCTAAAGTTATTGTTGGAAAGTAAATTAGAATATGGATGCTAATAAAAGTTTTGATATTAATGACAGTGATTCAGCTGAAATTATCTTTCAAGATAACCAGCTTTATTACGCTCAAGCTAATGGTATTCAGCCCCCTAATCTAAGTTACCAAACTTATATTACGCACCTACCTGACTCTAAACCTAGATATGCACATACTAGAGAATATCCCCATTATCCTGTATTTGTGGTTAATAGGATTAATCATAGTTTGGAGCTTCTTGAACAAGTTGTTAATCAAGATGATTTAGAAGTATTGAAAGATCTATTTAGGAATGGCTTAGTGAATGTAATAACTGAAAGATCTACACTAAATTTACTAGAAGAAGATTACTCTCCATTGCAACTTCTAGAAGCAATACAAGAACGTTACTTTAGAATAACTTTTGAAGGATTACCTTCACAAGAACTACATAAACGAAATAAGAGAGGTAATACTAAAGATGAATTAATGCAATCTGGAGATGAAGCCTTCAGAATTAGACAACACCTTAATCGCATAGTTGGAAATATGCAGATTTATCAACCAATTGAAGGTTCTATTGAAAGTTCCGAAGAATATATGCCCATAGTAGAATCTCTTATATCTCAAGAATGGGATGATGAAAGCATTCAAGGATTTTTAGCACATAAATATTTTAATCAGAAGCCTGTTAGAATCGGTATGTCTAAAGCATTTACAAACTATATACTAACAAGCACAGGAGATGCTGAGTTATCCCCCGAACTAGAGAGAGCTCTAAGGTGGAATTGCTTTGTTTCGGCTATTGCATCATCTTCAAATGAATTTCTGGATCCCTTCCCTCTTGAATCTATTTCTGATCAAGAACAAAGTATAAATATTAACGTATTACCTCAAATACCTGATTTATATATTGAAACTTTAAAGCTAGTACTCTCTGATGAAACCTTACCAAGTGATAGACATGGTAGACCAGTTTTTAATAAAGTAATATCACTTGAAAGATTATTTGAAGGCAAAAATCCACCAATTTTTAATTTAATTCGAGAACAATTAGAGAAATATATTCAATCAGGGGGTGATCGAGAAAAAGCTATAACTATTGGGGATAAATTTCAAGAAGCATATATGCGATTTAAAAATTTTGAAACCGATGTCCTCAAGAATGTAGAAGTAATTGATGTTACTTCTGGAGGCTATAGCTTATGGCTGGCAAACCCTGCATATCGGCAGCAATACTTACAGAGTATATATGGCCGAACAGGCGATAGGAAGCGTGTACAACGTCCTTTTAGTGATATTTCTGAAGCATAAACAAGATTGTTAGCACTCTTGACTCATTCCTGCTAAGCATTGTAATATTATTAAGTAATATAAACATTCGCTGCGTAGCAGCTTAAATCTATACTATTTATTAAAAAAATCCTATGGGAAAGATTATTGGAATCGATTTAGGAACTACAAACTCAGCTTTTGCATTTGTTCAAGCTGGAAAACCTGAGGTTATAACAAACAAAGAAGGTAACCGAACTACTCCATCAGTTGTAGCAATTGATGTAGACAGCAAATCTGAAATTGCTGGAATTACTGCAAAAAACCAAATGGTTACAAATCCAGAACAAACTTTTTATTCAGTAAAGAGATTTATAGGGCTTAAATACGATGATGCATCTGTAAAAAAAGATTTGGAATTGGTGCCTTTTAAAACTAGAAAAAGTTCAAAAGGAGGAATTGAAATTCAATTTGGAGACAAATGGGTAACTCCAGAAGAAGTATCTGCAAAAGTTTTGGCAAAAATTAAAGCAGATGCAGAAGCATTCTTAGGTGAATCTGTTGATGGCGCTGTAATCACAGTGCCTGCATATTTTGACGATTCACAAAGGCAAGCAACTAAAAATGCAGGTAAAATTGCAGGGCTTGATGTAAAAAGAATTATTAACGAACCAACAGCTGCAGCAATTGCTTATGGTTTAGAGAAATCTGGAGACCAAACAATAGCTGTTTACGATTTAGGAGGAGGAACATTCGATGTTTCTATTCTAGAAATAGGAGATGGTATTTACGAAGTTAAATCAACTTCTGGTGATACTCACTTGGGAGGAGATGATTTTGACCAAAGACTTATAGATAACTTTGTAGACGAATTCAAAAAAGAACAAGGGATTGATCTAAAAGAAGACCCTGCTGCACTACAAAGATTAAAAGAAGCTGCAGAAAAAGCAAAAATTGCTCTTTCAAGTTCTGAGCAAACAGAAGTTAACCTTCCATACATTACGGCAGATGCAAAAGGGCCAAAGCACTTTAGAATGACTCTAAAGAAGGCCGATATGGAAAAATTAGTATCTGATTTAGTAGACAAAACTTTTGATTCAGTAAGACAAGCACTAAAAGATGCCGGTGTTGAGAAATCAGAGATTAACGAGGTGGTAATGGTTGGTGGAATGACAAGAATGCCAATGGTAAAAAATAAAGTAAAAGAATTTTTTGGAAAAGAACCAAATATTTCTGTTAATCCAGACGAAGTTGTTGCAGTTGGTGCGGCCCTACAAGGAGCAGTGCTAGCTGGAGATAAAGAAGTGGACGATATTACTCTATTAGACGTTACTCCACTATCTCTTGGACTAGAAGTAAATGCAGGTCAAATGCATGTTTTAATTCCAAGAAACACAACAATTCCTACAGAAAAATCTGAAGATCGATTTACAACTGGTGTAGATAATCAACCAGCAATTGATGTAAAGGTTTTGCAAGGAGAGCGACCATTAGCTAAAGATAATAAAGTTCTTGGAACATTTAGACTAGATGGAATTCCTGCAGCTCCAAGAGGTGTTCCTCAGTTTGAAGTAACATTCAAAATTGATGCAAACGGAATTCTAAATGTAAAAGCAAAAGATAAAGGTACAGGAAAAGAGCAAGATATTACTATTACTGCATCAACTCAATTAGATCAAGAGGAAATTGATAAGTTAGTAAAAGAAGCTGAAGAAAATGCGTCAAAAGATAAAGAAGAAATGGAAAAACTAAAAGTAAGAAACGATGCTGATAGTTATGTATTCCAATCAGAAAAGCTTTTGAAAGATCATGCAGATAAAATTTCTGAAGATCAAAAAACAACTCTAGAAGATAAAAATAAAGAAATAAAAGAAGAGTTAGCAAAAGCAGACGATGCTGATTTAGAAAAGCTAAAAACTCTATCAAATGAATTAATGGAGAAAATGCAAGAAGTTGGTGCTAAAGTTTACGAAGATGCTGGTGGAGAAACACAAGCTGAAGGTGAATCTGAAGATAAACCAAATGCTGAAGAAGGTGAAGTAGTTGATCAGCCAGGGGCTGATAAATCTGAGGAAGGCAAGACAGTTGAGTAGAAACTAGAAATTTAGAT
The DNA here is from genome assembly GCA_020429495.1 of Candidatus Dojkabacteria bacterium. Lineage (GTDB taxonomy): Bacteria > Patescibacteriota > Dojkabacteria > J137 > J137 > JAGQLF01. Next base: position 23,670 of record JAGQLJ010000044.1, on the reverse strand, counting down.
AGGTAGATACTAGGCGGCGGGATTAAAATCCCGCCGCTTTTGATTGATAAAGAATATAAGAAGACTAGCAAGCTGGTGTGAAATCTATTCTGTCAGATGAATGATTTAATTAATACTAGAAAAAGATTTTTTACCTCAAGACTTTTGGTCAAAAAAGTACATGAATTACATTTCTGTAGTAAAGCTATGACTTAAAGGGTAATTGCACTCGTCTGCTAATATTTCATCATACATCTTTAATACACTTTTTACTGAACTACCCGGTCTAAATATTTGCCCAAGTTCTTTTCCACTTTCTAATTTATTTACTGGAAGTGTTTTTCTATGAGGATCATCAAATTCATTTAGGGGCCTAAAGTATCTAGATAAAAATGCATGGTATAAAAATCTCTGTTCAGGATCTTCTATTTCGAAAATAATATTTCTAACTGAACCAAAACCTTTTTCAGGACTATATATATTTGGTGAAAGTATATTCATATACCTGTGATTTTAAAATATTAGATTTACATATACAAATCCCAAATCAGAATAGTTCTTGCAGCTGAGCAAATGAGTACTATAATCCATCTATAGATAATAGAGTAGTATGTCTATTCAAACGTCCTTCCCATTGAATATGTCATTATAATGCTTCAATAGAATTATAAATAGATGTATTAGAAAGTTTTATATTAACACTAGTGATATGGAAATAAATTGCTGCTATTTTGTAGTAGCAATACAAGATCCTTTAAAACTAACACTAGAAAGCAAACTCAATATCCACATTTTCTCTATTTAAAATAGTGACAAATTGGATAAAATAGTATATAATAATGTAGTTATGTCACATAAAAGTGACAAATAATATGGATCAAATGATAGCTCCATTTCAAAGTGAATTGACAGATAACTTAGAAGCTCAATTTACCGCTTCCGATTCGGACTTTGACCAATCTTCTCCTGAAATCTCTAACAAAGCCAAATTAAGAGTTGGAAAGAGAGGTGCGATTATTGGTGCTGGAATTACAATTGCTAGTAGTATTATAGCTGGCTCTCTTAGTGGTTCAATGAAGGTAGGATCATCTCTAATCCCTAGAAAGGGTACACTAGAAGATATAGCAGGCTCTTCAGAACAAGGAGAAAGAGCTATGAAAAACACCGCTATTTTAATGATATCGAATGTTGTTAATAATTTTAGGCAATATAATAGTAATCAAGCAGAGTACGAAAGGTTAGATTATTTCCTAGAGAATGTAAAAGATAATCCAAGTGTTGAAATTGATACTTTCAGTTATAAGAGACAAGAAACTGCCTCTTCATATCAGTCACAACAAAGTGAAAATCAGAGAGGTGGCGAAGAAGAAATGTCTCCAACGGTACATTTTAACTATGCATATAAAGCAGGATCACAAAACGCAAATATTGATTTAGCTGATATGATTTCTATATTAAATGAAGATAAGGAATTTGTTCAAAACAATTTTGTTGTTGGTAGAGGACAAGAAATAATTATTACATATAGATTTAAATCTCCTTTGCTTGATTCGAGTGCAAATGAATACATTGAATTCACATTTAGTAGTGGGTATAACTCATCCCCAGTACTAGCTTATGAGTATTTTAGTAGAGGAAATGTAGAAAGGGGAAGTATCGTTTTAGCCACAAGTCAGGAAGGTATATCTGTAGCAATGATGATACTACCAGTAACTTCAGAACAATAATGCCAAAGCATTTGACGATATTTTCATTATATATGTTATGCTCCTTCAAGCTTTTTTATTAAACAATCTAAATGGATAACTCAGGTAAATTAGATTCAGCTACTAAAATATATGATGGGCCTGCTACTAGAATTGCAGCTACGCTTTTAAGCTTATCTGCAAGTTTTGCTCCAATCGCAGATTCTACTGATAATCAAATTTTATCTGAAAAAATGAATACTTCACCAACTACGTATGCTCTAAATCAAGAAGGTGAAATTTTAGTAAATGATATAGACACACAAATAAGAGATCTAACTGATTCAGTAATTTCAAATAGAAGATTACAAAGTGTTATAGATAATCATTCAACAATTGGACTAAACCTAAACATAGGAGATATTAATGAATCATCTTTCATTTTCCAAGATCCTGGTAGTAGCTTTTATTATTTAGTCCGAGAAAATACTGCTGGAAATTTACAGTTAATACAACTTGATGAGAATGGCGATGTTATAACTGAGCCTGCAGATATTAAAGATGTCGATGGATTTTTGAATTTTATTCAGGTGCAGAATTTATATTATATTCCATGGTCAAGCGTTATAGAATTTAATATTGACGAACTAGAACTTGAAATTGATCCCATTACCTCTAGAATTGATTTAGGGAATGAACTTTCATATGTAATACAAATAAATCCAGAATCATATACTGCTACAACACAAGTATATATACAATACCTACCTAACGAAGATCTCACAAAACCTGGACTAATGACAGTTACTTTATTTGATAGTGCTAGTCTTAAAGCAAAATTAAATGGTACTGATATAACACTTGCATTGAGTACTAGCTTATTAGTAAGTAATTCCAATTCTGAAGCAGTGATTAATGCTGATATTGAAGGAGTCCCAGATGAGCATATACTAAATTTATTAGATAAATCGGAACTAGCTACAATAGCTAAATCAATATTAGACCACATTGCGAGCGAAGAAACTCCATATCAACCCACCTCAAATTCAGCCTAACTTGCAATAATCATAAAACTGATTCATAATAAATATAGAAAAAGTAAAACCAAGAAAAACATCTCAAATTGAGATGTTTTTCTTTTTTATGATTTTAAACTTTATTTTCTAAACAACGATTTTAAACTAATTGAATCGTTGAATTTAAGAGCTCCAAGCTCAAATGCTTTAATAGCAAAGTAATAAGATATTAAAACCTGTAATATTAACGACGCTAGTGTAGTAAAAATTTCTATAGTTTTAATGTTGCCAACCACATTCCTAAACAGTATAGTAAATGCGCCTGATAGTGGCATATGGCTTAAAATTACGGCAAGTGTACCATCTGGTTCAGCTAAGATAAATGTAACAAGATAAATTGGGAATATGCTCAACATAATAAATATTGAAGAAAATCCTTGCGCCTCTTTTAAAGTTGGCAGGGCTGCCCCAACTCCAACCATTGAGTTAGCAATTACTATAAATGCTAAGAAAATATATACTGCAGTCAAAATAATTGTTGTAATGCTGATAGGGATTTGTGAGATGTTTATTGGTAGAACTACATTAAAAATCTGTAATGATAAAATAGCCATCAAAATTAACAAGAGTACTTGCGTAATAACTACGCCTAAAAGACCAAGTAATTTCCCAAGGATTAATGTACGTGGTCTTAATGAAGAGAGAATTATTTCTATCATTCTACTCTCTTTTTCTTCTGATACACTTGAAATCATATAGCTTGCACCAAATGTGACTAAAACAAAGAATATTGCTACCCCAATTCCAGGTATAACAAATGTTTCTAAAGATTTATCTACAATTTCCCCATTTTGAAAATTTGTTACTTGAAAATTCATCTCCATGCTTAATATTTGAATTTGCTTTTCTGGAAGTGTAGATATAATTGAATTCTTAATTAGATTTTCGGCGAACATGTTATAGCTATCCGATCTTAGTGGACTAATATACTCAGAATAAATTTCTGTTGGAGCATCGGGTAAATTTTCAGGGAAATAAATGAATGCAGTGCTTTCTGAATTTTTAATTTTATTTATGCTGTCTTCTTTATTTTGAGTTAGCACAAATCCTTCTGGAAGAATTGATGGATTTAGTATTCCAGAATCATCTTGAACAAGAATTTCTTGTCCATTTTCTAATTGTTTTAGTTCAAAAAGCTTTTCTGCTTGGCTTGAAGAATACCCAGATATAAAGGAAATAATTCCAATCATTATTGGAAATAATAAAGTTGATATCCAAAAGCTTCGTTTTTTTACAACTGCAAAATACTCTCTTTTTGCGATTATCCAAATCATTTTGTAATTTTTATAAATATATCATCTAAAGTTGGCAATATTGGCGTAAACAAAGACATTTTTATTCCAGAATCAACCAACTTGCTCAAGATCTCTTCAGAACTTACTTTACTTTTTGGGCTTAAAACATAACCTTTTCTAATTTTCTCAACTGTATAATCATTATTACTTTCTAGTTTTTGTGTAGATTTTACAAATATTTTACCTTCATTATATTTTTCTTTTATATCTTCTAAATCACCATATTCAGCTGCATTACCATTGTTTAAAATTAAAACTGTGTCTGCTACTTTTTCGGCCTCTTCCATTATATGAGTACTAAAAATGATAGTTTTTCCTTGTCTATTTTTTTCTTTGATTATATTCATTAATAGATTTCTATTTACTGGGTCCAATCCTTTAGTTGGCTCGTCTAATATTAATAGTTCTGGATCATGAATAATGCTAACTCCAAGTTGTATTTTTTGTTGTTGACCTGAAGACAAACTCTTTATAATACTTTTCTCTTTAGATTCTAGTTCAACTAGTTTTAAAAATTCCTTTGATTTCTCAAGAGCTTCTTCTTTATTTAGTCCTTTAAGCTGTGCAAAATATACTAAAGTGTCTATTACAGTCATGTTTAAGTACAAACCTCTCTCCTCTGGTAAGTATCCAATTTTGCTTGATAAATCTGGGGAATAATCTTCATTAAAAATTTTTAATTCACCTTCATCAGATGTATAGATGTTAAGAAGCGCTCTAATAGTTGTAGTTTTACCAGAACCGTTTGCGCCTAAGAATGCAAAAATATCTCCTTCTTTTACTTCAAAAGATAAATTTTTTATAACCGTTTTGTCTCCAAAAGACTTTGAAAATTTTTTTATACTAATTACTGAAGACATATAGTTTTGATTTCTTACCTGTTACCTTCCTTTCTTGTAAAAAGGAATGTACCAATTAGCAAGAATGATATTCCAAGTACAATAAGCACTATAAGATTATATCCAAAACCATTGTTTATTGTAAAATCTCTAACTAAGCTTGGCTCATTGGCAAAAATAATACTTCTACTTAAATCAACAGCGTAATACATTGGATTTAGTGACTTTACTATATTTAGTAAAAAAGGCAGATCTTTAACTGGAGTAAATGCACCACTTAAGAACGTTAGCGGTAAAATTAGCAATGGAAAAGTTCTTTGAGCACTTTCCTTACCTTCAATTCTACTTGCAACTAACAACCCAAGACAGCCTCCTGTAATAGCAAATAAAATTCCAAATGGTAAAACTAATAAAACTCTGTCTAGTGGAATTGTTATTCCTAAAAGGTATCCAAATACAATAATTCCAAAAACTTGAATAAATGCAACAAGACTTTCTCCAATAATCTTTCCAAGTACAATTGAAAATCTAGAAATTGGTGCTACAAAAATACTCATCGAAAAATCTTCTTCTCTATCTGAAACTAATGAAACAATACCTGAGAAACTTGTTTGAAATATTGACTGTGCAAGAATTCCAGAAAATACATAGTTTAGAAAAAATCCATCTGGAAGAGCACCAAAAGAAGATCCCGCTAATCCTGTTAGGCTTGAATCTAGCGTAACACCAAAAACAAGCATAAACATGACAGGAAAAACCAAACTTATTACTAATCTTGGTCTGTCTCTTAAAAGTTTAAGGACATCACGATATGCTAGCATTGCTGTTTTGCTTAGTTCTGCTTTTAAACTCATTTTATTTTTTCTCCTGTTAGTTTAATAAATACATCATCAAGTGTTGGTCTTTTTATGCTAATTTCGTCAAGTTCAGTTTTAATCTGACTAATTACTTTTTGTGCTTTATGATTTTCTAAGTTAATGATAAATTTCCCAACATTATCTGTTTGATATCTTATTGATAAATTTATAAGTTCACTCTTTAACTCATCTTCTTTACCATTGACGGGACTTATATACAGTAGCTCGTCTCCAACCATTTTCTTTAGATTATCTGGTGTATCTGTTACTAAAATTTTCCCTTGGTTAATTATGCTAATTCTGTCACAGATTTCTGCTTCTTCTAAATATTGTGTGGTTAAAAAGATTGTAAAGCCTTCTTCTTTTTGAAGATCAGTTAAATACCCCCAAATTTCTCTTCTATTTTGTGGATCAATTCCAGTTGTGGGTTCATCTAAAAATAAAACTTGCGGAGTATGAAGTAGTGCTTTTGCAATATCTAACCTTCTTTTCATTCCACCACTAAATGTCTTTACAATATCGTGCATTCGCCCTTTTAAACCCACTATAGCTAAAATCTTTTCAACTCTTGCTCTATATTCTTCACTTGTTGACTTATATGTAGGTGACCAGCTTGTTAGCTCGTATAAAACTGCATGTGATCTTAAATTCTCTTCTGCTGTTAACTTTTCATCTAAGCTTGGTTTTTGATACACAACCCCAATCATTCTTCTAATTTCAGTTGGATCTTCTTTAGTGTCTACACCTAAAATTTGAACATAGCCTTCTGTTGGGAAAAGTGAAGTTACAAACATATTTATAGCTGTTGACTTACCAGCTCCATTTGGACCTAAAAATCCATAAACTTCACCAGTATTAACTTCTAGATTAATTTTATCTACAGCATTAAAATTTGCTTTTTTATATCTTTTTACAAGATCAACCGCTTTAATAGCAGGAGTCATGATTTATCGCTAAACTGAACATTTTACCTTAATCTCTGTCAAAATTGGAGTATTATTAAAAAAAGTTTAATGTTCTTTAAGAAAGTCAAGAATAGCTCCAATGTGATAGTTGAAAACAGCTGAAAACAGTTCTGTTCTTTCTTTTTGTGAAAATTTGCAGTACTCTTTAAAAATTACATCTTCATCATTTTCTCCTGAGCCAAAAGTTCCTATTAAGTATCCTGCTATCTGTTCTTGAGTAAAGTTAGATCTTTTTGCTACTTCTTGTATCATATGCTCAGTTGTACCTGACATCCTTTCGTATACAAACTGTCCTACAATAATACATGGATGCGCCATAACACGTCTAAGTACCTCAACATCTTCTACCTTAATTAATCCTGAGTTAATAGCATCAATTAAACCTTCTCTTAATGCCTGCTTATCTGTAAATCTGACTGCAAATGGATCTTGGTCTAAAGCTATGGCGCACATATTACACAAAGACTCTTGTGCAGAAGTACTTAGCTCAGAATCATCAATATTTTGGACATTAGTTATCGAGGCTTCTTCATTGCTAGGCATAGTAATCTTATTCTTAATATATGTACTAGTTTGCTACAATTGTTGCTATAAATTCGCTTATATCTTGATTGTTTAAATCGCTTCTAATTTGTAAAGTTACTTCATTTCTCAAAAACATTGTTTTTCCGCAAACTGTATTTGAAGAACCAGTAACATACCTTTTTTCTTCTAATTGATTACAATCAAATTTTTCAGCAAATCTATATAAATCGTAATTCTCTTTCTTATATATAATCATATTATCGTTTATTTCTTCAAAAGTGTAATCCTGATTTAGAATAAAATAACTTCCTGTTGGATTTACTTTGAATACTTGAACTAAAACTTCGTTATCTCCTTTAAAGAAATGTAACGTATCCTTAATTAACATATCATTATATTCCTTATCAATGTAGGAAATGCCATCGTTATAAACTGACCAGTCACATGAGTAATCTAGGCTTAGGGATAAACTTTCATCAGAATAATTACATGTTTGATTAGAAGGATTAAAAAAGTCACTATTTTTATTTTGTGTATATGCATAATATAGCCCTAGAAGAAAAACACACATGCAAATTAGAAAAACTATTGGTAGAAATGTAAGAATTGTTTTCTGATTCATGGTTAGATTCTCACATTGAATGGCAAAATTTGCAATGTAGTGTAGTAAAATGAAATATGAACTTAAAACTATTTTTAGCAGAAAATCCCAAAAAGTATATAATTTTTGACTTTGACGAAACCTTAGTCTGGATGAACTTACCTTGGGGATTATTTAGTGAAATGAGACATAAAGCTTTATCTGGCATTGGATTAGATCATTTTGATTCACATACAAAAAGATATTTAGATGTTGATGCAATAAATGAACTTGTTATAGAGCATGGAAAAAAAGTTTGGGATATTGAAAGACAAATGTCAGAAGATTTTGAGTTGAATCATTTAGATGGTTACGAAGCAAACAATAATCTATTTGATTTTATTAAACAAAATAAAGAAAAGTATACTTTCTACATCTGGTCTTCAAACACAGATAAAGGTATTAAAAAAATCTTAAAAGAGGAGTCAATGCTGGAATATTTTGAAGATATAATTTCAAAAGATGACGTCGAATTAATGAAGCCCTATCCAGATGGATTTTATAAACTAATAGAAAATTTAAAGGAGAAGGGAAAACAAATACCTGACAGAGATGAATTTTTATTTGTTGGTAATAACCCAAGATCAGATAGATTAGCAGCTGAACAAGCAGGTATAGATTTCTTTTTATGGGAATGGACTAACTAAAATCTAAGCCCAAAAGTATCCAGTAAGGTAAACACTACAAAAGCTCCAAAGAAAAGTGTAGAAGCTATAACCATAAGCTGTCTAAAAAATCCTGGTTGCATTGATTCAGGTATTAATTTTGAATTATTTAACCAAAAGATCAATCCAGAAAGAACAAACATAGATAGTGCGCTAAAGAATGTTTGAATAACAAGTAGCTGTATGGGTTGATCTAATCCTAAAAGTGTTATTGCAATGGCAACTAAAACTTGAATCCAAAGTACAAGGAAATATATTGAATCTCTATTAAACCTATGTAATATTTTATCTGAAGCTAACTGAAGATTCTCTGTCATTATTCTTGATGTAGTTTCAAAAACTCCTAGTTGAGTTGTAAATAAAAAAGTTATTCCTGTAATCATAAAGAATAGACCTACTAGTGATCCAAATTGAATATTAAGTGCATTTTCTTGCAGAAAAACAAATCCTAATCCTTCTTCACCGCTATACGGGAAAGTCAGCTTAAATGAAATAATAGTTAAAAGTATTATAGTAACCATTCCTAAAAACCAAAAACTAAAGAGCTGTTCAAATGCAGAAATCTTAAACCATTGTTTAAAATTACCAATATTTTCTTCTGACTCTTCTGGCTGAATGCCTTCTGGAATCATTTTTCTATTCTTATTTGATAAGTTTTTACTATCCATTTGAGTATCCAAATATTTCGCCATTCCTCTACCCTCATCTTGGACATAAAATGAATGAGAAAGAATTAAGTTTCCCGCAGCTCCAGAATATGCAACTGCACCTAAAAATGCCATTAGAGGAATTCCTTCAGGAAATAGAAAATAATTATTGCCTATTCCAACTAAGCCCTTAGTAATATTTGTAATAGTATCTAAATCAACAAGTGCTAAAGCAATAAAAAATAGAACTGGTATTGAAACAGCCACAAAAAATTTCTGTAGATTTTTTAGATTTGTATAAACTTTTCCGCTAAATGTTAATAATAATCCAATAATAAGTAGCATTACAATTGTAGGAATTCTTGCATCAGCAATATCAAATAAGTGTGCAAAAATTGTTCCTCCAGCACCAATTATTCCTGGCCATGCAAATGATGCAAAGGTTGAAATAATAAACCAAGAAGGAATAAGTTTATTTAATTTTGCAAATGCAGTATAAACGCTTCCACCTGTTGATAGTGTATATCTTCCAGATTCGTTACTAACAAAATACTGAGCAGTAATTCCAACTAAAGCTCCCCATATAACCCCAAACCCAAATTGTGCAACAAGGTATGGCCAAAGAATAAATTCTCCTGAACCAAGCCCCATTGCAATCAAAACTATGCCAGGGCCTATAAAAGCTAGTGTTAGCTTTGGAGCTTTGGGTATAGTTTTCTTCATATTCTTAGTTTATACATTCTGAAAGAGGATTACCAGTTCTATTAGTCGTGCTTAATTTCTAATGGTAAAATTGCTAGTACAATTTATTAAACAATATGAAACAAAATTGGAACTTAGATGTAATTGCGAATCCAGATAACTTTGAAAGAATTAGAAAAGAAGTTGAAGAAAGTGCTAATAATTTTGTAGAAAAGTGGAATAATAATCTTGAATGGTTAGAGAAAGCAGATGTACTAAAAGAAGCATTAGTTGAATATTCAAATTGGATAGATAACTATGGTGAGTATGATAAAGAAATGTACTATTACTCAATGATGCTAACCCTAGATGAAGCTAATGCTGAAATTAAAGCCAAATATAATTCAATTCATAAATTAGCTGTTGAAATTGCTAATAAGATTAACTTCTTTGAGATACGGCTATCAAAAGTTAATAGCCAAATTCAAACAATATTTTTAGAATCAGACTCTCTTAAAGAATATAAACACTTTTTAGAAAGATTGTTTAGATCTGGAGCTCATATACTTTCAGAAAGTGAAGAAAAAATCCTCACATTAAAATCAAAAGTCTCACATAATAATTGGGTTGATATGCTCTCTTCACTTCTTTCAGAAGAAGAAAGAGAAGTTTTGAACGAAGAAGGTAATCCTGACATAAAAAACTTTTCTGAAATTCTTGAGCTAATTAGCAATAGAGATAAAAAAGTTAGAGATAAAGCAGCAGAAGTTTTTAATCAGATTTTAGTGGATTATGTAAAAGTATCTGAAAATGAAATAAATAGTGTTTTAGAAAATAAACAAATTACTGATCAGATTAGAGGGTACAACCGTCCAGATGAAAGCAGATTTATTGCAGATGACATAACAGCAGAATCTGTAGAAACTTTAGTTGCAACTGTAACTAAATCATTTGAAATTTCAAAAAGATTTTATGAATTAAAAGCAAAAGTCTTAGGTCTAGATAAACTTGAGTATCATGAAAGAAATATAGAAATAAACAATATTTATAAAAAGTATCCATTTGATGAAGCCTATACTCTAGTTAAAAATGCCTTTGGTAACCTTGATAGCGAACTTGAAAATATTTTTGTAAGATTATTTCAAAATGGTCAAGTTGATGTAAATCCTAAAAAAGGAAAGGCTGGGGGGGCTTTTTGTATAACTGTTAATAGAAAGCTACCAACATTGGTAATGCTAAACCATACTAATAGCTTAACAGATGTAACCACAATGGCTCATGAATTTGGGCATGGAATTAATTTTGAACTCTCACAAATACAAAATGGACTTAACTATGATTTCCCAATGTGTACAGCCGAAACAGCAAGCACATTTTGTGAAGATTATGTAATTAAAGAATTATTAAAAGATGCTGATGATGAAACTAAATTTAATATGTATATGATGAAATTAAACTCAGATGTATCAACAATATTTAGACAAATTGCATTCTACAATTTTGAAACTGAACTTCATGCTGAGCACAAAAAGTTAGGCTATCTATCAAAAGAACAAATAGGAAAGATATTTCAAAAACATATGCAATCTTACATGGGAGATTCTGTTATTCAATCAGAAGGTTCAGAGAATTGGTGGATATACGTAACTCATTTTAGAAGATTTTTTTACGTTTATTCATATGCATTTGGGCTACTTGTTTCTAAAGTACTTCAAAGTAGAGTTGAATCAAACCCTAAATATATAAATGAAGTAAAACAATTTTTTGGGGCAGGAAATAGTAATAGTCCTGAAGAACTGCTAAAGGATATTAATATAGATATTTCATCATCTAATGTTTGGGAAGAAGGCTTAAAGCTAATTGAAAACACTTTAGGAGAAACTATTTCTTTAGGAGAAAAACTAGGTAAGATTTAATACTTTTATAGAATAAAAAAAGACCTGCTTTTAGCAGGTCTTTTAATTTATATTAATATCAAATTATCCTCTTCTGATTGCGTCAATTGAAACATATGATAATGCACCAAGAGATAAGAATGTTAATCCAGCTAATACTAATCCAATACTTGAAGAATTATTTGTAGCTGTATTTGGTAAAACTGTAACTGAACCTCCATTTGTTGTTGTTCCACCTGATGTGCTGCTTGTAATTGTATAATTACCCGCAGATCCTGTACTTGCTACTGTTGATACTCCAACACCTGTATATTCCGTTCCAGAGTCTTTAGTAATACTTGCTGTGGTTCCTGATCCAACTGTTACAGTTACAGTACCTAGTGAGTCTCCAGCAACAAAATCATCTGTTGCTGCTATGTTTATACAAACTTGAGTTGAAGTAAAATTTGTACCTCCAGTACAACCTGGGATAACAAATTCTCCTCCACTTGGGGGAGTATATCCTGTTACTGTCATTCCACCAAATGTTAAGTTGACAGCTGCTGCATTGTATCCCGTCGCAGGTGGATTAGCTACAATTGTAAATGTCTGAGTTGAACCTGCTGCAAAAGAACCTGAGCTAGGTGAAATACTTACTGCATTAACTGATACCATTACAGCAAAAGTTAGAAACATTAATATTCCTAATGTAAAACTTGTCAGTCTAAATAATTTTGTTGTCATATTTGTATGAATAAATATATATTTTAATCCTTATCATCATACTAAATGAATAATTTTAAGAATGCAACTATGTTAGTTACCTTTTTCTAATTTATTTATTTACGAAGTTCCTACTTATTATAATTATAGTGTATTATAAAATCATGGAAACTATTTTTATTGAACTTACCATTATATTCGTTTGTACATCCATACTCTCATTGGTAATGCAGACACTAAAACTTCCAACAATTCTTGCATATATTTTTACAGGATTACTAATAGGTTCTATTAGTGTTCTTGGACAAGATTATTTTACAGATGAAGTTGGGTTAGAAGCATTGTCTAAAATTGGAATTACCTTGCTACTGTTTATCTTAGGATTGGAGATGAAAGTAGGAGAGCTGAGGTCTGTGGGAAAGGTAGCACTTATAACAGGTATTGGACAAATTGTATTCACTTCATTAATTGGCTATGGACTTGCACTACTTCTAGGATACGAATCGAGAGAATCTTTATATATAGCTATTGCACTAACTTTCTCAAGTACAATTGTAATTGTAAAACTGCTATCTGATAAACACGATTTAAATTCACTTTATGGAAAAATATCAATAGGTTTTCTATTGATACAGGACTTTGTAGCAATCCTTGCCCTACTCTTATTAAATGGTTTAGCAGCAGGTGAGAGTGTATCAATAGTAACTATAATAGTAATGTTGGCTAAAGCTGCATTAGTTTTTGCTATTGTAATTTTCTTAAGCCAAAAAATATTACCTACAATTATTCATTCAATCTCGCATTCGCTAGAATTACTCTTTTCGTTTAGCTTAGCTTGGGCATTTGGAGTTGCCTTGCTTGTAAGCTCTGATGCTATTGGATTGTCTATAGAAATAGGTGGGTTTTTAGCTGGATTAGCACTTGCAAATGCTGTTGAAAGCTTACAAATAGTTTCTAAAATTAGAACATTGAGGGACTTCTTTATTATTATTTTCTTTGTACATTTAGGTTTGTCTCTACATTTAGACAATATTTCAGAATCTATTGGACCAGCAATATTTTTTTCATTATTTGTTCTAATTGGAAATCCTATTATAGTTTTATTCTTACTAACTGGATTAAGATTTAAAGCAAAAACAGCCTTTATGTCTGGATTAACTGTAGCTCAAATTTCAGAGTTTAGTTTAATTGTAATTTTCTTAGGTAAAGATCTTGGACATGTAACTGAGCAAACTGCATCAATGATTACACTAGTTGGAATATTCACATTCGCAATTTCTTCATACATGATCATGAATAGCGATTTAATCTACAAATATATCCATCATCACTTAAAGCATTTTGAAAGAAAATCTGTTAACGAACAAGCACCTCAACTAAAAGAAATGAATAAGCACGTAGTTGTTATTGGAATTGATCAGATGGGAACAGCAATTCTAAAAGAATATAAAAATAAGAAAGATGAAATAGTAGCTGTTGATTTTAATCCTGATGTTGTTAATAGATTAAAAGAAGATGGATATAATGTTGTGTTTGGAGATATAACAGAATCAGATGTTATGGGAGAAGCTAACTTAGGGTCAGCAAAGACTATTATCTCAACTCTACCTACACTTGAAGATAATTTAATTCTTATTCAATCTATAAAAAGAAATCACCCTGAAGTGCAAATTATTGTAAATGCAGAAAGAAAAGAATATAGAAAAGCCCTGCTAGAAGCGGGTGCAGATATGGTTATTGCCCCATTTGAGCTTGCTGGGCAAATGCTAAGCAGGCTAGTTGCTCATGATGAGTTGGAGATTAGGGATTAACTACTGATTGTCATCCTTGTTGATATTTAAATATCTAATCTGTTCAAGCAGAGTGAGTTCGTCACGAATACTAGACGCTTTAATTATTTTTCCTAAATTTATATTAAACAATATAATTCCATCAAAATTAACTTTTTGATTTGTTGGTTTAATGTTCCAAAAAGTACCCTTATGTGTACCTGTAAAGTTATATCTGACCCAAATTTTATTATCCTCTGATACAGAATCTATGATTTCAAATCTTAGATCAGGAAAAATGCTATATCTAGCTTTAATTACATTTATTAATCCTTCAGGTCCATATCCGTGAGTAGAAGGGAAACGAGTAGTTAGTTCTTTAGAGATTAAATCGTAAGCTAGCTCAAAATTTTTCTTATTCCAAATTTCTTCAAAATATAATTTTGCAATTTCGTTGTTCTTCATAATAAAAATAAAGAGACTCTTAAATTAAGAGTCTCTCTCTTTTAACTGAATCTAATATTATGCGCTAAAGTCAACTTTTACATTTTCCCTTTCTGCAGCATCTTCAATTTCAAAGAATTCTCTTTTTGTAATGTTTAGCATTCCAGCTATTACATTATTTGGGAAAGTAACAATCATTCTATTTAGATCTCTTACTGTTCCATTGTAATATCTTCTTGCTCCCTCTAGCTCATCTTCAATATTTTGAAGAGAATCTTGTAGCTTTTGAAAGTTTTGATCTGCTTTTAGTTCAGGATAGTTTTCTGCAACAGCAAACAAAGTTTTAAGTGTTGATCTTAATTCTCCTTCATATTTGCTCAACTCTTCTGGACTCTCTGCTTTCATCATTCCAGATCTAAGTTCTGCAACTTTTGTAAAGATTCCTTCTTCATGTTTTGCATAACCTTTTACTGTTTCAACAATGTTTGGAATTAAGTCAAATCTTTTTTTAAGTTGAACATCAATTCCACTCCATGCTTCATCAACTAAAACATTTTGTTTTTGTAGTCTGTTGTAAAGTGCTATTACAAAAAGTACTAGCAAAAGTATCAGTCCTAAAAATCCTCCAAGAACTGCTCCCATATAAATTAAATTAATAAGTAAATTATTTTATCTATGTTGCATTATATTCTGAGTTAGATAAAAGATAAAGTATTTTTAGCGTGTAACAAATTCGTGAAATAAAAATATTCCATTTAGGAATTACCCGTGCTATCGTTAAAGTGTACCTCTATACTACTTCTTACTTTTTTAGTATGAGCGAAAATTCCCTGACAGATCAGATACTTCAAGATCAAGAATTTCCTGAACAGGAAAGACCTGAGCAATTAGATACTTCAAGTTGCTTATCACTTATTAATCCTAAATTTTCTGGGAAGCTGACAATGGCTCAAGAAAATTTCATAAAAGGGGTAGTCGATTTATATAACTCAACACCAAATCTTAAGGATACACTACTAAATTTTTTAAGAAATGGAGTAAGAGTTGAGAATGTTTCGTGGAATGTGCATAGAAAAGAAATTGCTAACCCCACAATATTTAGATTCAGAGGTACCGGGTTAGAACAATAACCATAGATAGAATTATAGAATTTTGATATAATTTCATCGCATTACCGGATCGTCTAATGGTAGGACTTTGGTTTTTGGTACCAACAATTGGGGTTCGAATCCCTATCCGGTAATTTTAAAATACTTCTTCTAACTTTTATATGCCTGATAGTTTAGGAAGCAAAATCAGATTTTTCAGAAATAGGTATGGGATTAGTCAGTTTGACTTAGAAACAGAAATTGATGCATCTGCAGGTACCCTTTCACGAATAGAAAATAATGAAGTCAATCCTTTGAAGGAAACTATTTTAAAAATAAGTAAAATACTAAAGCTAAGTAATGAAGAAATTGACTATCTAATTGGGATTACTGCTATTCCTGCTGCAGAATCTGAGATAAATGCAGCAATTATTGAGGCTAGTGATGAGTTAAATAAAGAGAATAAGTTATGTTATGTTTTAGATGATAGATGGAGATTAATTAAATTCTCTGATGCATTTGTAAAATTTCTATATTTATCACAAGATGAAGTTAGAAATATGATTGGCAAAACAACTGCTCAACTTATCGTTCAAGAAAATTCTCCACTACTAGAACGACTAAATAAAACTTATTATAAAGAACTTTTAGAAGGTTATCTTCCAATTTATTACTCTAACCTCTCTTTTATGAACGAAGATCCAATATATAAAGATACAGTGCGAGATATAGAAAACAACCATATAGCAAGTAACATCTGGAAAAGTATTTCATCAAATGTAGATAGATCTTATACTCCTGAAGAAAATAGGATGTTGCTGTTTTGCATTCATGGAAAAGATATTCCTCTATTTTATTCCATTCAACCATTAAGAATTAACAGCAGATTTGTTATAGTTGAATATCACACAGAAAACAAAGTATCTGAAATATTAACGGGATTAGTTAACAACTAATTTATTCTCGGTACTCCCAAATAATCCTTTGTAGCTGCAAATATATCTAACCACATAACTCTAGAGTTATAGTAAGAAAGCTGTCCTCCTTCTGGTTTATTAACTTTTACCAACATAATAAAAGATCTTTCATCAGACATATCAAATCCCACTTGTGTTGAATTTACATCACTTGTATATCCATATTGATTTGCAATAAGTGCTGTTCCAGATTTCATACCAATATTATAATTTCTTAAATCTCTATACCAATATTCATAATCCGGAATATTACTTAAATAAATCTGGTGCATAACATTTCCAACAAGCTCTGCAGTTTCTGGTTTAATAATAGTTTTTTCAAAATCGAAAGGTAATGGTTCATATTCAATAACCTCTCCATCTCCTTTTATTACTTTATCTAATACATGTGGTCGCATTCTTACTCCATGATTTGGAATTGCAGATACAGCAGTTATAACTTGGAGTGGTGTAGTTAAATAACCATGACCGTAAGAAAAGGCTGCAACATCTCCAAGATTCCAGTTTTTTAGTTCTTTTAGTAAACCAGGATCTTCTCCTGATAAATCTATTCCAGTATTCCTGCCAATTCCAAAGTCGTATAGATAATCATAAAATGTCTTCTCTTTCCCTTCTTGAGCTAAAGTTTCACCATCATCTAGATCCATAATAAAGTCATGAGCTATGTGATAAAAACAAACATTATCTGATTTTTCAAAACAATCAAATGCTGTTAGTGGACCCTGAGGCTTTTTATCCCAAGTGCATAATGGCTCTAGATCATCACTAAATTTTTCACATCCTTCATGTCCTTCAGGCATAATCATTGTTTCAGGTGTAATTACTCCCGTATCTATACCTGTGGCAAATGTAAATATCTTTCCAATTGAACCTACTTCATATGGAATTGTAATTGACTGATTGGTATAAGCACTTGGATCAGTTTCTTCTCTCAAATTAGGATTATAGTCTGGATAATTAGCCATAGCCAAAATTGCACCGGTTTTTGGATCCATAATGATTGTAGATGTAGATTCTGCTCCAAATTGCTCTGCAGCAGCTTTTGTTTTTTCTTCAACAATAGCCTGTAACTTTTTATCAATTGTTGTATAAATTGAACTACCTGGCTTTGGTTCGATAGTTGCAAATAAAGCGCTTGCAACAGATTGCCCAACTGCATCAGTTTCTTTAATCAAGAGCCCTTTTCTTGGATTTAAATCTCCATTCCAATGACCTTCAATTCCTCCAAGTCCAACTTCTTGATTTTTATATTCGTTTGTTAAACCTAGCACATGCGAAGCTAATCTTCCTTCAGGATAAACTCGTTGTGAAGATTGCAAGAATTGAAATCCTTGTAGTTCTCTTTTTTCGTTTTCATCAGTTTTTAGGTTTATTAATTCTTGCCATTGTGTAGCAGATAAATTATCACCTATTTTGAACCATAAAAGTCCGTTATCTTCATGGTTTTCTCTTATTTCTTTTGCAAGACTTTCAGGAGTTTTATCAATAATTGGAGCAACTTTCTTCAAAAATTCGTCTCTGGTTTGAACGTTTTTATCTTCAACGTACTCTAAACCACTCATCCAAATATACATATCGAATCTTGGCTCTGAATAAGCTAATGTTGAGCCATCTTTAGAGTAAATACTTCCTCTCAAAGAAGTTAATTCAGTTGAATATACTCTACCATCAGCTATCTTTCTAAAATCTTCAGCATAAACAATTTGCCATCTTACTAAAGCTATAACAATAAGCACAAATGTAAAAAAAAACAGGAAGTGTATAGTCCTGATCTTAGAATTTACAAGATTATTGCTACTCATTTAAGTATCTATTAAAAATTTTGAGCTAGATCGTTTTGATCACTGTCAATTTTTTGTACGTACTGTTCTGAAAGGTTATATCGTTCTGCAACTTCTGTCAAAGTCTTTGTAGATTTTTTTTCATCAATTTGGGATCTTAATATTTCATTTTCAAGTCTTATTTCGTCTCTTTCAATTCTAATTTCTTCAATTGCAGCATTACTAGTTCCTATAACTGAAGTAATATACATTTGTACTGTAAAAAAAGCCCCTACTGTAACAATTACAGCTATAAATAGTCTTTTATTTACAGATTTAAATATTTCTTTTTTCTTTGTATTTGTATTATTCATAATTATAGTTTTTCAATTGCCCAAAGTTTTGCACTTCGAGACTTATTATTATTTTTAATTTCTTCAAATGTTGGAGTTATATAATCACCAGCATTTGTTTTAGATAGAATATCTAGTTCTTTCTTATGTTGATTAATGAATTCTTCAACAATCTTTGCTTCACCAGAGTGAAAAGTCACAATAACTATTCTTCCTGATTTATTAAGCAAGCTAAATCCAGCATTTAAAAGTTCATTTAAGTTGTCGTATTCGCTGTTAACAGCAATTCTTAAAGACTGATAAATACGTGCTTTAGTCTGATTAATATTCTTATTAGATCTCCCTTTTGCATTTGCAAAAGTAGATTCTATGACTTGGTTTAGATATTGAACTTGATCGAATATATGTCTTTTCCTTTTTTCTAAAATTGCATTAACTAGGTATGAGCTTTCGGCATCTGAGAAATCTCCATATTTCATAAAGATTTTCTTCAGCTCACTTTTTCCAAGTGCATTTAATAAATCAGCAGCAGTTACTCCTAAATTTTTATTAAATCGCATATCTAAAAAGTCACTTTCATTTTCAAAAGACATTCCTTCCACTGAACTAAGTTGATCTGTTGACCAACCAAGATCTGCAACTAATCCATCTATCTTAGAAATTTTTAATGTACTTAACATTTCTTCTAACTCAGAGAAATTTTTATTTACAATATATTGAGTATTGCTAGATTTGCTGATTTCAGTTATATCAGAGCTTGGGTTTTGGTTCCCTAAAGCATTTAAATAGTTTTTATATGCATTTTGATCAATTTCAAATGAAATTAATTTAGAATTTTTACATAAAGCTAAAATTCTTTGGGAATATCCTCCACCTCCTAAAGTTGCATCAACATAAATTGAATTATCTTTAAGATTAAGTAGATCGATAGTTTCGTTAATTAAAACAGGTATATGTTTTGTATTAATTTCCATTATTTAGCACTTCTTTATATAAACTATTAGATAAGTCTGTAAGGTCTGCTGAAAGTTTATCTAGCTTTTCATCCCATTTAGATTTATCCCAAATTTCTATCCACTCACCAACTCCAACAAATACAACTTCACTTGTTATACTTGCAAAGTTAAGTAAGGATTCTGGAATAACAAATCTTCCTTGAGAATCTGGATCTACTTTTGCTGCTCCTCCAACAATAAATCTTTTAATTTCTCTAGTTGTTAAAGATAATAGTGGTTTAGAATTGATTTCTTTAATTATCTTTAACCATCTGGAGTTATCTGTCATTAGCAAAGTATTCTCGTATCCTCTGGTTAAATATATATTTCCAGTCATTTCAATTCTTAATTTTTTAGGGATAGAAACTCTGTTTTTATCTCCTAATTGTGATGCGTATTCTCCAATTAACATTTTCTGCTATTACAGTAATTTGTTAATTATACTACAGTTTTTTCACCACTTTTCACCACTTTTCACCACTAAGGGTTAATATTTATTCTATAGATTTTTGAAAAGATTTCAAGGATAAAAAATAAAAAAACGCACTTTTTAGTGCGCTTTTACTTGTTGTATAGAATACTTAAATTCTTGCTGTCTGCTCTATTGCATCGATAATTCCTGCTAATAATATATAGTCTATATCAGGAAAACCTGCAAATATTTCCATATGAAGAATTTGTAGTGAGTCTGGGGCAAAATATATCGGGCTAATTTTATCCCAAGCAAATAGAGTTTGAAGATGGTTTATGTTGATTGGATTATTAGCTATTGAGACAATTAAGCTTCCTAGACCCATATACGCTTTTTCAGCACCTATACCATCCCAAGTAATATCTTTATTACAACCTGGAAAATCTACAGAAAAAATTGCGAACATTCTAGTTATCTTAGGATCCCCTAAAATTTGATATATATCCACTTATACCAGAACTGTTAGCATCTACAGTTATATCTAAACCATCTTCAGTAAGGCTAGAACTTGTTTTAGTAATGTAGCTCACGCTATTTTGATTAAAAACTAAGCTATATATTAAAAAGAAATTACTAATTTAACTCCCAATTCTGTATATTAATAAATCTCTCTTCTAAACTATCAGCATTCGACAAATCTACATCTGAAATAGCCTTGTTTGTAAAGTAAAGATACCTTGGGTGATATAGATATACAACAGGTGCATCTGAAGCAATTAATTCTTGAATTGTGTCGTACCTATCTTTACGTGCATCTCTATCGTCTTCAGGGTTAAAGCTTCTTGCAAGATCTAAAAATCGATCTACTTTTGGAACTTGAATAACGCTAGACTCACCTTCTTGTCTATCATCATTTTTATCAACCGTTTGCTCTGTACTTACATAGCCTGCAATATTTAAGCCAGGATATCTTGTTTGAGAACTATGATAAAGTTCATACCTGTCTGGATCAACAAATGTTTGCATTCCATATAAAATTACATCAAATAAACCTGGAGATAATAGCTGGTCGTTTAGCTCTTGCAGTGTCCAGCTTTCTGAATTACTTTCAGAAACTTGATTTCCAGATTGTTCTTGTCTATTTATAACTGCATCAACTCCAATTGCTGCTAAATCAGCTTTGATAGACTTTGCAACTTCTGATCTATCAAAATTGTCTACGAAATAAAGAGAGAATCTTAAAACATCTCCATCTGAGTTTGTTCTAAATTCATTTCCAGATCTGATTTTCCAGCCAGCATCATCAAGTAATTTTTTTGCTTTTTCAACATCATATGTATTCCAACCAGCATCCGGATTGAAGAAGTATGATATTGATGGAATTGGCCCATATGCTTCCTCTCCTACCCCTCTTAAGGTTTGTTTTGTGATTTTATCTCGGTTTATTGAAGAAGAGATTGCTTCTCTTACTCTAACATCTTGTAGAAATTTAGGGGCAATTGAAGTTTCATCTGGTCTTTTTCTTAGATTAAAATACAGTCCCCAGAATTGATTATAAAGTACATCGCTTACATGTTCTTCAATCTGAGTATATTCTTTTAGTCTATCTTTATATTCAACTGAAAGAGTTGCAAGAGAATGAATTTCAGCATTTTGCAGAGCTGATATTGCATCATTAAGTGTTGCAAAGTATTCGAATCTAATTGAAGTAATATCTATATTATTAGAATAAAGCCCATGCTTTTTATTAATTTCAACTGTGATTGAATTTTCACCAGAGTGTTTTAACTTATACAATCCTGTTCCAACTGGATTTCTATAAAGGCTTGGTTCAGCTGTATCAACATTAGATGAATTGATTTCTTGAGCTTGTTTTTTAGGAACGATATTAAAACTAATTAGCTCTAAGAAATTAGAAAATATTGGATATGTGATTCTAGGATTAACATCACAAGGCTGTGTTGTCTCTTCATTAGGCTTTGTACATACTCTAATTGTATAATCATCTACTTTAACCCATTGCAACTGTTTCATGGTTTTAGAGTAAATATTTGCAGCGGAATCTTCGCTAAGTGAAGAATAAAGTTCAAATGTAGCAATTACATCGTCTGCACTTAATGTATGGTTATTTCCAGGTACGCTATCGTGCCAGCTAACATCTTTTTTTAATTCAATTTCATAATTTGCTCCTGGTAGTAATGTGATAATCTCTTTCGCTAATATATTTTGTACTCCTCCTACATATTTGCCTGATTCATCTTCAACATATTGATATCTAATTAATGGTTCATAAATTAAATTTACTAAATCTTTTTCAAGTTGAATATTTGAAGGCAATATTGGATTAATCTTATTTATCTTTTGTACATTTCCATTAGAATCAATCCCCATAACGACGCCTTCAATTAACAATCCCCTTGTTGAGCCAAAAACATGTGGAACACCACTTGCTAAAAGTGGAATAGTGAAAAGTAAAAATGCTAGCGTTGCTAGAATATAGTGTGAATATGGCACACTTGATACATAAAGTTTTATTAGCTTTTTATTGTAATGCTTTTCTGGATCAAAAAAATCTGGATAAGACCAAAATGCATCTCGAATTTTGTATAAGCCTTCTTCAATTTTAAGTATAGATTTTAAAATTGCGTTAAATATAAACATAAAGTAGCTTTAATATAGTTTGCTTTCAAATTATACAATAAATGAAAATTCAAAAGTTAAAAGTAAATATAATATTCACTATTATGTTTTAAACAGGAATAATTATCTTATATGAACAGAAGCTATTAGGCACTTATTACTGCAATACCTAAAGATAATATTGCGAATATAATTCCTAAAAATATTGTTCCATTATACAAGAAAGCTTCGAATCCTCTTCTTGATTTATAAAGGTCACCACCTGATGATCCTCCAAAAACAGCTCCTAGACCTCCACTTCTTGTTTGTAGCAGAACAAAAATGATGATTAAAAAAGCATCTACTGCCAAAAGATATTTAATTATTGCATCTACATTCATTTTCTTTTACTTAATGATTGAAGTGCCACAATTATAGCTGATGAAACCAAACTAATCAAAATTAATCCTAAAACTTTATCTTCAACGCTTATAGTTAAAGAAGAATGAAAGAATCCTACTTTACCTTTATCTGCCAAAGTGAAGAATCCAAAAAGATAATATCCTAAGAAATAGAAAATAAAATTAACTACTAAGCCTCCTAAAAGAAGTGCTCCATTATTCCCTTTAATTTTAAAAAATCCTAGCACAGCAGGAAGAGCTGCAACTACTAAACCAAAAACAAATGCTGATACAAACACTCCATCAAAGTTACCTTTATTAGTAAAATTTAAAAGTCCTCCAAAAATATATGCAAGACAATAAAATACAAAGAATCCTATTGCCCAATCGTAAAATGCCTT
>JAGQLJ010000043.1 GCA_020429495.1 Candidatus Dojkabacteria bacterium | reverse complement strand
TTTTTGAAGGTTATACTTAGTTCATTGTTACTAATACTTGCGCATTTTATTATTGGTTTCTATCTATCAGTAATATTAATAATCTATTATTTCTTGATTAGTCTTTACTTAGATAATTCTAAAACCCTAAAGAGTCAAAGACTTTTTGTTTATGCAGGATTACTTGTAACAATATTTGTATTCTTGTTACATGTATTAGGATTTAGTATAGAGAATAACTTTCAAAGAAAAGAAGTAGAAGTAATTGGTGAGTTTACTAATTATACATATCCTCAAAGTATTCACTTGATTGAATTAACTTTAGGCCCAATATCAATTCTACTACTATTGGCATTAATTAATTATCTTTTTAGTAAAAAGAGCAGGTATCCTTTTATGACTTTCAGTTTTGTATTTATCTGTATATCAATTTCGGCATATCTTCTAGGTCCAACATATGCAAATAAATTTTTGATTGGATTTGGAGTCTTTGGAATTTATGTTATTACTGAATATATTTCTAAGAGTATTAAATCAAAAAGCTACAAGCTAGTTATATTTATATTCATTGCAATTTCAATAGGACTAAACTTTACCTTGCAATACAAAAAATACGAAGATTTTTATAAACAAGATAATGGTGATAGATCCGTAATTGTAAAAGAAGATGATGCGATAAAAGAGTTCTTTAATAACTATGACAGTAAATGTATTGTACTTTCAGATCCATATACGCAAATAATTATTGCAGGCTTTACAGATTTTTCAACTGCCAATGCTCAATATATGGAGCTTGATTCAAGAAGAACGTTAGTTTCATTTATAACTAATCCAAGCGATGAAACTTATTCAAAGCTTATAAATATTACTGAACTAAAACCATATACAAACGAAGACATTTGTTTTGTGTATACATCAAGATTAGATGAAGCAATAAAAACAAATCAAACATATTGGACAGAAAATATATATTCATACATTCTTGAAAATAACTATCCAATTAGATCAACAGTCGCACTAAGAGGGTATTTAGATTCAATTGGATATAAGATTGTATTTAACAATCCAAACTTTATAGTGTTCGCAAAAGAGTAGCTAGCATTGTCATTTTTAGCCTCATAACGTATAATTACCATACTTCTTCTTCGCCTGAATGCTACGAAGAACAAGCTTTAACAACTAAGCGACTATAGTATAATGGCTATTATGTCTGCCTTCCAAGCAGATGATAGGGGTTCGAATCCCCTTAGTCGCTCCATAAAAATAAAATCCACCGAAAGGTGGAATTTTGTTTTTGTTAGAGATAAAGAATAATACGGGCTATAATTATTTGTATTTATTAGGTATTACTTATGAAAAAATTCTTACTAATAACTGTAGGTTTTGATCAACCAACTCCAGAAATTATGGAAGAGTGGAACAAATGGTTTGCTTCAATTAAAGATAAAATGACAGAACAAGTTGGGTTAATGAATGGAGCAGAAGTTACCAAAGATTCTGTAAAAGATTTACCATTTGATCATGATGCATTAACTGGATATGTTGTAATTGAAGCAGAAAGTAGAGAAGAAGCAATAGAAATTGCAAAAGAATGCCCTATGATTACGAGCACACTAGTTTATGAGATAAGATAATCATTTAGACTTTCTTGAATTATAGAACTTTTCAAAATCAAACATTTTGTTAATTACGTGGTCAGGACCATAATAGCTCATTTCCTCTATGCAATATTTTGCCCAACCTAAGTCCTCATCTTTAAAATCCAGCCAGAGCTTAGTTTTATCCATCTCATCAGATAAAGCTCTGCCATGAATATGGAACTCTTCTGGAGTAATCTTTTTAGATAAAAGTTGATTTATTAAATCTAATAGACTTTTTTCAAATTCTTTTTCTGTCATAATAAATATTTTATAGGTAAAAATATTCATATTCTATGTATTGCAATACAAATTTTATAACCTTCCAATCCAACCAATATTTTCCTATCATAAGATAATTAAAACTTATCTTTATATGAATTCTCAAAATCAAACTAGGTTAATTTATGCATTGGTATTTTTAGTAGTAATTTTGCTACTAGCAATTGGATTTATGCTTTTAAAAAATGAGCCAAAGAGCAACACCAACAATAATACTCAGCAAACGAATACAGAAAATACAACAGATACGAATCAAGAGGAAACCAATTCTGAAGATGTCATGGAAGAAGAAGATCACACTCATGATTTTGCAACAGTAAAAGAACTATTGGAGCATGAAGATGAGGAAAATGATAATGTATCAATTAGTTTCTCTGATGATTATATAACTTTTACAAGTAATGGAATTCCAGACCATGAGACTGGAACTTTTCCTAATCAGTACAATCCAAATACAATTTCAGAACAAAATTATGTATTTAAAGTAAAAGTTAACCCTACAAAAAATACTAATTTAACAGAAACAAAAATATTCGGAATAACAATTGGCGGTGTACCATTTGATCCTGGTACTGCAGAAAAAGATAGCGCAACTGGATGGGCAATTGAAGCATTCAATAATTTATCTGGGTTTGGCCTTGGTATAGATGAAAACAATGCACATGTTCAACCAAGTGGTGCATATCACTATCACGGAATTCCAACAGCTTTGTTTGATGGTGATTCAGCAATACATTCTAACCTGATTGGATTTGCGGCAGATGGATTTCCAATCTATGCACTTTATGGTTATTCAGATACAAAAGATTCAACAAGCGTAGTAAAAGAATTTAAGTCTAGTTATCAATTAAAATCAGGACAGAGAGCTGCAGGAGAACCAAGTGGAAGTTATGATGGAACCTATACTAATGACTTTGAATTTGTAGCAGGAAGTGGAGATTTAGACCAGTGTGGGGGAATATTTACAGTTACTCCAGAATATCCAGATGGAACATATGCATATTTCTTAACAAATGATTTTCCATACGTACCTAGATGCGTATTTGGAACACCAGATAGTTCATTTGAAACTCATGGAGTTGGTTTACCACAAGGTAATGTTGGCGGAGGACAATTCCCACAATAATAAAGATATTATTAGAATTACACTATTCTCCTAAATTTACTACAATCCAATTCCTGTAAAAATAAATGCGCCAATTTCCCAGGTATTGTATGAGTTTTGGCTTACTGTTTCCAAAGGTAACGTTGTCTTATCTGGGCTAATACCATTTTGATATGATGTACCTAGGTTTTGGCCTGCACCAATAGCTGGTGATCCTGATTGTAGACGCATATCTGTCCATGTTGTTGGAGGATATTGTATGAATTGTGGATTGGTATTTTGCAAGTTGCCCGTTATTGTGCAACTATCACAAGTACCTGATGAAAATGAACCATTATATGTCAGGTTATTTTGAATTATATTATTTGCAGGTGCACCTTCAAATATAAAAGCAGCATATCCAGGTGAAACAAATATATTATTCTTTATAGTATTATTTGCTGAAAATGGGTTTTGCATAGTAATTCCTTTGCTTGAAGGATCTCCACCAGCAAGATACATAGTATTATTTGCTACAACATTATTTGCACCATCTAGTAACACCCCCCATGCAGCTCCACCTATAATAATATTATTTCTAAATATATGGTATTCAGGTACACCACCATATATATGTAAAGTTGCACCTAAACCAATATCAGCTTCGAATATATTATTTTCATATATTGCTTCATTACCTGCTGAGTGAACTCCCCATGAGTAGATATGGTGATCGTTCCAATCAGTTCCAGTATTTTTAAAAGTTGAGTTTTTAACCCACCATTTATATTGTCCTTTTAGCTGCGCATGTCCTGCACCATCAAATGTACAATGATCAACTACAATGTACCCTGTACTAGAGCTATTATTTCCAATAGTTACTCCATTACCAGTTCTCCAAATATCATCTCTATTTTCAGGGTTACCTAGGCTTGAATAAAAATAGGTTATGTAGCCTGCTGTATCGTCTTGATAATAATCACCATCAGTACCAGTGTCAATTAAATCTTGTATACTAGTTTTTGTTTGCCCAGTATATGATCTAACGGTTTTATTGCAGACAATCGTTTGGGCATCACAACCAGATTTAATTTCTTGAATTAAGCCTGTTGGGTCCACTGTTCTCCAAACATTTCCTTGATGTTGAACCCAGCTTAAACGGTTCATGTTAAAGTACCTGATGCCCTTGAAATTTATATCTTTAAATGTAATGTTATTAGCACTTTGCTGTAGATAAACAATAAAGTAGTCAATATCTCTTTGCCATATAACATCTTCCCCTGGATAAGCACTAATTGTTACCATGCTGCTAAAAGCACCTAATGTAGTCATTTCTTCTAGGTATGTACCCTCTCTAATGTATAATTCATCACCTGAAGATAGTGAGCTTGCACCTTGTTGTATAGTTGCATATGCATCACCATCAGTACCACTACAATCTCGTAGTTCTCCTGAATAGTTACCTACACAATTTGAAGATAGCTGGTTATCTACATATATTGCCCCAGCAATAGGAGTAAATGTTGATGTTTCGCTATTTCCACCTGTATCACCTCCACCTGTGTTACCTCCCCCTCCTGTGTTTCCTCCAGAACCACCACCAGATCCAGATGATCCACCTGTACTATCACTACATTGAGGTGTTTTCCCATATAAGTCTCTTACAAAGACCGCAAAATCAGAAAGGTCTAATTTACAATTACTATCGGCAATATCTAAATCACAAGCAATTGTCTTATTAAAATTTGCAGCAAAATATGCAAAGTCGATAATGTTTACCGTTCCACTATTATCAAAATCTCCTCGACATCTTAAACTTGTAGCAACATTAATATCTGCACCCTCCACAGATGGGTTTATGCTTCTATTATAAAAAGTAAATAAGATGACAATTAGTCCAATAAGGCCTAGAAAAACGTATATATTGTTATTATTTAATTTCATTATAAAGAAATTGTACCTGAATTATTTATCAAGTAAAAGGAATTTTTTATAAAAGTAAATGGTTTTCAATATATACTTGTAAAATATTTATGAAGGTATGTACAGCTTCCTTTACATAGTCATGTTATCCATAGTAATATAAACTATGAATGATAAGAATAAAAGGTCAAAAGTAGAGAACATACTTTTTCAGTTAAGAAAATCACATAAAATGACTCAAGAAGAGCTTGCAACAAAACTTAATGTTACAAGACAAACAATTATTTCAATTGAAAAAGGACAATATATCCCATCACTTTTGCTAGCCCTAAAAATTGCAAAAGTGTTTAACTTACCTGTAGAACAAATATTTTCGTATGAAGAATAAGAAAGGCATATTTGATATGATTTCAGTTGTAGCGATATTAATTTCTCTATTTGTGATCTTAAATCCACTACATTTTTTTATGCCATCAAAAACACAAATGATTTTTGAAGCAATCTTTTTTATCGTTGTGTGTGTATATTTAGTTTTCTTTCAATACGAGAAAGCGTTAGACGAAAGAGAATCTTATCACTTAATGATTTCTAGCAGAATCTCTACAAACATTGCAATTGTATTGCTTCTAATTGCGCTAATAAATGAACTGTTTGGAAATAATAGCAGTAGTTTTATTCCTTTAACTATTGCTGCAATTGTACTTTCAAAAATTATTTCACTCTGGTATTTTCGAAGTAGAAAGTAAAGTAAACTTGACATTTAACTTTTTCTTGCATAGTATTAACTTAATACTAATTTTTAATTTTAAGTTATGGAAAAAGAATCAAATATGTCAACAATAGTAATAGTTGTTGTAGTTGCAGTAGCGCTTATTCTTGCATTTGTTTTCTTTCAAAATAAATCTGCTAGTTCTAATGATTCAACAACAGAAGAAACAATGATGGAAGATACAACTGACACTATGATGGATGAAGACACATCTATGGAAGATGACAAAATGGAAGAAGATAAAATGATGGATGATACAAAAGATGATGCAATGATGGATGACTCAGTAATGATGGAAGATAAATAATTCTATTTTTTAAGTTTACGCTATGAGTTTATTGTTCTTATCGTTCTTTGCAGGAGTTTTGACCGTTTTTGCACCATGTGTGTTTACACTACTACCTGTTGTTCTTGGAGGATCGCTAGGTACTAGGTCATGGCGTAAGCCTTTTGTAATAATATTTTCTTTATCAGTTTCAATATTTATTTTTACTTTCTTGCTAAAAGTGCTTTCTCTGTTTGCAGATGTGCCGCAATCATTTTGGCAAATAGTTTCTGGATTTATTCTTGTAGTGTTTGGAATAGTCACAATTTTTCCTGAACTTTGGGATAGATTTTCTTATAGATTAGGCTTATCTGCTAAATCAAATCAGTTAATGCAAGAAGGAAGTGAGAAAGAAGGTCTTATTGGTGAGGTTTTGGTTGGAATGGCACTAGGGCCAGTATTTTCTAGCTGCAGTCCAACTTATGCTTTAATTATAGTCACAATACTACCTGAAGATTTTTCTACAGGTTTACTTTATTTAATTTCTTATACAATTGGTTTAGCACTAACTTTAATGCTAATTGCTTTTTTTGGGCAAAAGCTAACAAGTAAGCTTAAATGGGCAGTTAATCCTCATGGATTATTTAAAAAAATCTTAGGAACTATTTTTATAATCCTAGGAATTGGAATTATGAGCGGATTTATTGCAAAATTTGAGAACTACTTGTTATCAAGTGGGCTGTTCAATGTAACTAATATAGAATTTAATTTACTAGAAAATATGGAAGATAATAAAACAACAACAAACAATTCAGGAGAACAAGTTGAGCTTAGCGTAAAAAATCCATACAAAGCTCCAGAGATTCAAGGAATAGAGAAATGGCTTAATTCTAATGGTGAAACAATAGAAGGTCTTAAAGGAAAAGTAGTTTTAATAGATTTTTGGACATATAGTTGTATTAACTGCATAAGAACAATTCCATTTGTTGAAGGTTGGTACGAGAAATATAAAGATGATGGATTTGTTGTAATTGGTGTGCATGCTCCAGAATTCTCTTTTGAAAAAGATTTTGAAAATGTTAAAAAAGCTGTTGGTGATTACCACATAACTTATCCAGTAGCTATGGATAATGATTTTGCAACATGGAAAGCTTATGACAATCACTATTGGCCAGCGCATTACTTTATAGATAAAGAAGGAAATGTTGTTCACACACATTTTGGTGAAGGAAAATACGACGAATCTGAAATGGTAATTAGATATCTTCTTGGTTTAGACAATATGTCTGATGTTGAAAATAAAGATGTTAATGTTCCAATTACATCTAATCAAACTCAGGAAACGTATATTGGATATAACAGAATAGAGAGAAATTCTAATTACTCTCAAATAGCTTATGATACTCAAAAAACTTACACTGCTGATACTAATTTAAGCAGTAATATGTGGAGCTTTGGTGGAGATTGGAAAATTGAAGGAGAGCGAGCAATTGCTAGGGCAAACTCAACAATTACAATGAAGTTTAATGCAAAAGATGTTTATTTAGTACTTGGTGCTGAACAGGAAAGTAAAATTTCTGTAAAAGTTGACGGACAGCTTCAACATTTAGGAGCAGATGCAAATGAAAATGGAGAAATAACAATAAACGAGAAAAAACTTTATAAACTTGTTCATTCTGATGAATTTTTAAAGGATTCAGTTTTGGAGATTACGTTTAGTGAAGGGGTTGCTGCGTATGCATTTACGTTTGGGAGCTAGCTCCTCCGTCCCGACAAGTCGGGACACCTCCCCTTTATAAAAGGGGAGGAAGTTGAACGAAGTGAAACAGGTGGGGATATTATTTTCTCTTAAAGAAAATTAGCTTATATCCACTTGGATCTTTTAGGGCAAATTCTCTGTTTCCCCAAGGCCAATCTTTTGGTTCACTAGAAGGTTTCATTCCTTTATCCAAAACTCCTTTATAAAATTCGTCAACATCTTCAACACTTATGTATAAATACATTCCTTCACCTTTATGTTCAGATTTTGCATCTTTTAAAAATCCTTCTTTTTGCTCACTTGATGATTCAATAAACATAATCCAAAACCAATTTAAATATGCAGTTGCATATGTAGCATCTTTAACTTTGAACTCAAATCCTAAATCTTCGTAGAACTTAATAGTCTCAGCTAAATTTTCAACATAACAAGTTATTCCAGAAACACTTTTCATTTTCATAATATGATTATACATCAAAAATTTGAAATATATTGAACACTCGCGTACTATGAAAGGGTTTTAATTCTAACTTAGTAAATTTATGAGCGATTTAATGAAAGCAGTAGCCTGCCCAAACTATGGACCTCCAGAGGTGCTACAAATAAAAGAGATTAAGAAACCTATTCCTAAAAAAAATGAGGTATTGGTGAAAATAAAAAATACTTCAGTAAATTCAGGTGATTGTAGAGTAAGAGGAGCTAATTTCCCTCCAGGCTTTGACATACCTGCAAGATTAATTTTAGGTATCTTTAAACCAAGACAAAAAATTTTAGGAAGTACATTTTCAGGAGTAATAGAATCAGTTGGCGATGAAGTAACTACACTTAAAAAAGGAGACGAGGTATTTGGAATGTCAGGAGTCAAAATGGGTGCATATGCAGAATACATTACAATAAAAGAAAAATCTGCCATAAGTATTAAGCCTAAAAATTTATCATTTGAAGAAGCTGCGGCGATGTTATTTGGTGGCTCAACTGCTATATATTTCTTGAAAGATCTTGCAGATATAAAAGAAGGGCAAACAGTTTTAATAAACGGAGCTTCAGGAGCAGTTGGAACAGCTGCAATACAAATAGCAAAAAATTTAGGAGCACATGTAATTGGAGTGTGTAGTACAGCTAACGTAGAGCTTGTAAAATCATTAGGTGCAGATGAAGTAATTGATTATAAAAAAGAAGACATTTTTAATTTAAATAACAAGTATGATGTGGTAGTAGAAACTGTAGGTAATATATCAATCAAAAAGGGGAAATATTTGCTTAAAGAAAACGGAAAATTAGTTCTTGTTGTAAGTAGTTTTGCTGATTTACTTCGAGCAAGTCTGTTAAAACATAGTGTAGATGGAAAAAGGATTCAAGTATTACAAGGTACAGCTCTAGAAAAAAAGGACTATTTGACTTATTTAATAGAATTATTTAATCAGAATAAATTTAAAGTAATAATCGATAAAACATTCTCTCTTGATGAGATGGCAGAAGCTCATAAATATGTAGAAACAGGGCATAAAGCAGGAAATGTGGTAATCAATGTTATATAATTTTACTAAGTTATATAAATGTGATGACAAAAATAACCGTAAATGCAGATTGTAAAAATTCGCCAAAGAATGAGTTCTTAAGGGATTTTAATTTGTCTATTGTGAATCAAGAAATAGAGAAAGTACTGGAATATGTAACTGATGATATTAAATGGAATATGATTGGGAATTTTGATATTCAAGGTAAAGATGCATTTAGAAAGGAATGTGAACAAGGACTAAATGAAGAAATGCAAGAATTTGTGATTGAAAATATTTTAACTCACGGCAAACTAGGAGCAGGAAATGGTTATATGATTATGTCAGATGGTACAAAATATGAATATTGTGATATTTATGAATTTGAATCCATTGGAGAAAATAAGAAAATAAAGTCAATGAAGTCTTACATTATCAAGGTAGAAAAATAGTGAACACATCGAATCAAACTTTTAAATCAATAGACGAATATATTTCTAAACAACCCAAAGAAATTCAACCTACTTTAGAAAAAATAAGAAAGACTATTTTAAAAGTTAATCCAGATTTTGAAGAAGATATAAGATATGGAATGCCAACTTTTAGATTAAAAGATAAAAACATTGTTCACTTTGCTGCTTTTGCAAATCATATTGGTTTTTATCCAACACCAAGCGGTTTAGATGAATTTGAGCAAGATTTAAAACCGTATAGATCAGGAAAGGGAACTGCACAATTTAAGATAGATGAACCAATACCTTTTGATTTGATAGAGAAAATTACTAAATTTAGAGTAAACGAAGTTCTATAATTCTCCTAAAACCCTTATGTGCTATAATCATCCATGAATGAAGCACGTAAAATTGCCTTTCAGAAAGAAATTTTAGAATACAAAGATTTAGTTTTAAAAAATCTTCATTTATGCGTGGCAGGAATTACTAAAGTTGGGGTACGAAACATTATCAATCTTTTGGAAGATGAATTAAAAGACCAATTCGATTTTATTTATAACGATGATGGTAGAGATCAAAGCTTATTTGAATTACTAGATTCTCTTCAACCAGCCAATAAAACAGTCTTAATACTAAGTTCAAATTTTTCAGAAAGAGATTTAGAGTTTAAAAAGAATTTTCAAAAAGTGTTATTAAAAAAATGGCCGTTTAAATTATCTTCTGTAATAGGCATTGATATTAAAACATATAAAAATCTAGAATCTGAATTTGCTATTACAATTAAGCCAATTACAACATTAAAAATTCTCAAACCAAGAACACTAAGCCAGTTAGAGTATTTGATTAGAGAAAAAGATCAATCTCTAAAAAAATACGCAAAAGAAATATTTTTACTAACAGATGGAATTCCAGGACTAATGAAAAGATGGATAAATGTTTTTTCTGAATTAGGAGAAGCAACTTCAAGTAATCTTAATAATAACTATGCTACAAAATTAGTTTTAAACAAATTAGAACAAGAGTTCAATTTATTAACTTCTGAAGAAAGAAAATTGTTTGGCTTGGTTAATGAACAAGGGAAAATAAATTCAATACTTTTAGAAAACTATATACAAGATGACTCGCTAAATATTATTGACGAGCTTAAGCAATATTTTATTGATAAAAAAGGAATGATAATTTCTCATGATGAAATTGATGATTTAATTTCAAAAGATAAAGAGTTTAGTTTATGGAATAGATATAAGGTTATTGAGAGAGTTAAGAAATCACTAAATGGAAAATATAAAATTAAAAGTGTTCATGGTAGAGGTTATGTTCTAAAAAATGATTGATGAGATGGTAGAAGATACTCCTATAAACCTTTCTGAGGAAGATCAGGAACTGCAAAGAATGAATTTGAAATTGGCCAATCTTGACTCTGATGGGCGTAGAGAACAGCTTGGTGCAGTAAAGATAAAAAAAATCGAAGTAGTAAATTGCTATATTAGTGAAGCTAGAACAATTTATGTAATACATCTCACAACAGAGATTAATACTTCTACTTGGTATTCATCAGACGTTAATCCTGCAATTTTAGAAGATCTGCGGGTATATGGTGATGAAACTAATAGACTGATGGAAGAGAACCCAATTACTATGTGGTATTCAAGGTCCCAAGATAGAGACGAGGCAATTAGCCAAACATCTCTTTTTGTTGCACATGAGAATACTGGAGCAATCGCTAATGGTTTTAGATCAATGATTAGAAAAGAAAGGGATCAAGAGCCTATCGGCTTTCCTAAATGTAGTTATTATGTTTTAGGTACACCTGCTACTGGAAAGACTTCTCTGCATAATTTTTTTACTGAAAACTATGGCATAATTCCAGTCCCAGAAGGTGCACATAAGACGCAGTTTTTTAATGGTCAAAAACCACGGTTAGTAGATGGCATAATAAATGCATGTGAAGTTGTTGTGAAAGGTCCTAGTATAGAAAATTGGGCTATGGGCATAAACTTTCCATCACACAGACTAAATGTTTTAACTGATATAGCAAAACTTAGCGATAAGACTAGATTACCAATTGGAGTTAATGGAGGTACACTTCAAGATTTTATTGCTACTCTTGCATTTAGTAATAACACACCACTAGATGGTATAGAGATTGATACAAAAGTAGAAAGAATTTATCAGATTAAAAATCCAACACCAGAAGTTAGAGCACATATTCTAGATATTGCCTGGAATAATGGTATAAATCTTTTTCTTTTAGAGTTATTTAGGCTTACTGGAATGCCCGAAAACATTATTTATACAACACCACCAGAAACTGAGGTTAAAAAAAACTTAACTAAAATTGATAGACGCGATGTCGCAAGAAGACTATTAATTGAATCTAGAAAAACAAGGCTTCAAGAATGGTATGCAGCACTAGAGATTATAATTGATCACTATTTTCCTAATATTAGACAGGTTCATTATGATTACACAGCTGATCCAAATTATGAAGAAATAAAAGATAGGATAATTTCTTTAAAGCCTGTCCAAGTGAATTCTCATAAGCAATATACACCTCAGGAGTTATTTTATATTGGTTCGGCTAATCCACAAACAAGATTAAAAATCTTATCTAGTAATCTTCAAAATAGAACTGAGCTAACAAATGGTCTACAACAAGCTATGGATTCACTAATAAGTTTTTATGCATATGATGTTCCTACAATACAAGTAGACTTGAATAATCTAGATGCTTCTATGGAATATTTAGATAAGCTTGCAGAATGGATGATAAGCCAATCTGTTGATGCGTCAGATCCTGTAATACCACTAGAAGTTATTGCGCTAAAATTTGATCAAAGCTTTTTAGCAATTAATTCAATTCGGAATACGCTGGCTTCGCTTCAAAAACTACTAGCAGAGTAATGTCAAAAATTGTCAAAATTCCTGTCAGTTAAAAAATAAAAAAGTTTTATACAATCCCTCATATATCTTTTTTAATCAATATATGAGCATACACAAACATTTTTCACATACACTAAGTCCACATAAAATTATTGAATCATTAACAATTCAAATACCTTTCACTTTTAGTATCCATGGAGAGGATATTACTGAAAAACTAGAAATTACAATTACTTCAGAGCAAGATGAATATTCTAAAGTAAAAACTTTTTATGAAAATAACGAAATAAAGAGTCTATTAACTTTAGGAATTATAGATTCACAATTAACAAAATATTTAGATAAATTAATTTTGTCAAAATACAAAGAGGATTTTGTCTAAAAACTTTTAATGAATTATTCCCAAATTGCAGATATAATCGGGATAAGAATAATTCTTAAATTTAAACTTATGTCAGATGAAGAACCTAAGGTTGATCCCGTAATTTCAGAAGCAGAGGAACTTTACAAAGAAGCTACAAAAGACTATCCAAATGGTAAGGACTTTCCTAATTCCGAGGAAGCGGTAAAAGATTTAGTGGGTAATATGACTATTAAAAAAAGCTATGTTGATTATGGTATGTATACTCAAGAGAAGTATAATAAAATGATTGACCATATAGTTGGAATAATCGATAGAGGTATAGAAAATAAAAAACCTTTATCATGGGACGATATTGATATTTCTCAACCAGTAAAAACAGGTTTGCAATCTTCTAAATTCTAACTATGAACCAACCAATAAATCTAGAAGGACTTTGGGATTTCTCTGTAAGAGACAACCAACTAATTGCAAGCCGTGATGGAAACATGTTTCAACAAGGTGGCGCACATAAAATTAATTTATCTGAAGTAGCAGAAATAAAATACGACTCATGGTTTAAATTTAGATTTATGCTAGTTGTATATTCTTTTAATATCGGAACTTACATTTACATGCTTGGTAAGAATGGAGATATGATTGCCTCAATCAATTTTCAATTTGCAAATAAAAAAGCTAAGAGCCTTCTAAAAGCTTTGGCTGAGGCACAGAAGCTAAATCCAAATATAGAATTTGAGGGAGTAATGAAAGAAGCTGTTGAAAATCAAACAGTTAAGCCAATTAGAAATGCATATCTGAAGTCTGTA
>JAGQLJ010000042.1 GCA_020429495.1 Candidatus Dojkabacteria bacterium | reverse complement strand
TGAACAATCTAAATTTGGTGATGGCTCGAACTCTGGTTCGGGTAACGTCACTACTGCCGTCCATAATCACTACGGTCCTCGTAAAGAAATTAGTCAAACTGTTGGTACATTTGATACTGATGGTGCGGTTCAAGAACTCGTAATTGATTTTGATGGTACAGTTCTTGGTAGTGCGGCTTATCCGCTTTTAGCTCCTAAACTTCCTGCTGGCTCTATTGTTGAAGATGTTTACCTCTATGTTGACGAAGTTTTCGTCCTCGGTGGTACTACACCTGCAATTGAGATTGGTACAGAAGGTTCGGAAGTTACGAACGGTTTTACTATTACTCAAGCCCAAGCTCAAGCTGTTGGTATTAAAGATGTGACTTCGGCACTCTCTGGTACATGGACTGCTGGTCTTGCTGCTGAGACTACAGTTGGTATTGCTCTTTCGGGTACTACTCCGACGACTACCACTGCTGGTAAGGCCCGTGTGGTTATTCGCTACGTCAGCGTCTAATTTAATATTAAGGGGCTGGGTTTTCCTAGCCCCTTTATTTATATCAGGAGTATTTTATGCCTCAAACACTTTTAGAAATGGTACAAGATATTTTATCAGAAATTGGTGGAGATGTTGTTACTAGTATTTCCGATACAGAAGAGGCCGATTTTGTAGCTCGTATTATTAAACATACCTATTTAGACCTGTCTAGTAAATCTAATTGGCCAATGTCTAGAAATAATAATATTTTTTCTGGCTCAGCTACTTTAACAAATAAAACAAAACTTAGTTTAGATAGTTCTATTAAGCAAGTTATTTCTATTTATTATGATAGACGAGAAAGTACAACCTCAGTTAAAAATTTTGTAAAATTGGAATATTTAAATCCAGATGATTTTCTAGTGCTAACAAATAAAAGAAATAATACAGAGTCTAATGTTGAAACAGTTACAGATACTAGTGGAATTAAGTTTTTAATCTATAACGATGTATCACCAAACTATTATACTTCTTTCGATGATGTTAGTGTTGTTTTCGACTCTTATGATAGTTTAAGGGGTACGTTTTTACAGGTAGCTGATTTTCAAGCTACAGGTTATTCAATTCCAACTTTTACTTTGAGTAATAGTTTTGTACCATCAATTCCACCAGATGCTTTTTCTTTGTTGTATAACGAAGCATTGAGTAGAGTTCAATGGAGAGCAAGAGAATTTCAAGATTTAAAAGCTGAATCAGAAGCCACAAAACAATCTAGATGGATGAGTAGAAATGCTTTTAGAGTAAATGGTGGTATTAAATATCCAAATTATGGAAGAAGTAGATAATGGAATATAAAGGTTATAAAGTAGAAAGTTTAGGTACTTATTCGTTAGTTCAAATTAAACCAAAAGGTTCTGGTTCTATTCCAGATATTTTAAAGGGTTTATATACTAGTACTACAGAAGCTTTTAAAGCTATTGATTTATATTATAACAGTTTAAAAAGAGGAAAAAATAATGGCAAGGCAGAGGAAAGCAGTTCAGCATAATAACCTTATTGGGGGTATTAACTCTGACTCTAATCCCCTAACTTTTCCAGAAAACTCTTTAATACAAGATTTGAATTTTGATATTGAAAAGGATGGCACAAGAAAACGTCGTCTTGGTTTTGATATGGAATATGCAGGGACTATAATTAATACTGGTATTACACGAGACTCATCTAAAAAACCTGCTTATTCCGAATTTATTTGGGAAAATCCAAATAATAACCCGAAAGAAAAAATTTTAGTTGTTCAATACGCCTATAAAATATTTTTCTTTCGTATAACTAGTTATACAATTAGTACTTCTTTAATTAGTACTATAACTCTTCCAACTAGTATTTATGATGTTGTAATTGATTTTACGAACATTGGAGAGTATTTAATAATTACTTATAAAAATACAAACATTCAAATTTTAACATACAATGGTACTACTATTAGTAGTGAAATTGTTCCATTATATGTTAGAGATTTTTGGGGGGTTTATGCTGAAAATTCTTCTGGTCTTTCGTTTGTAGAACCAAGTACTATAACTTTCAGACCAGCCGTTTTAGTTTCTACTCATTTATATAATTTAAGAAATCAAACTTTTGCTCTACCAAAAGTAGAAGGTGATGCTGATACGACAAATGTAGTAGATTGTATAGCTAAATTTTATGCTGCTTCTGGTTCTACAAAATATCCATCAAATGCTGATAGTGTTCTTAGACATGTTTTATCTGATCCAAACTTAGCTTCAAATAGAACAGTTGAAAGATTTAAAAATGTAGATATGTTTAAAACTCCCCCTCCAAATACACAAGCACCAAAAGGGTATTTTATTATTGATTTTATGAATAGAGGTGCTTCTAGAAGAGCAGGAGTAGCTTCTTTAGAAACTCAAAACCCTGCTTTAACACTTACTGTTAATCCTAGTAATATTTTAGATGATGTAGATACTAAAGGAGCAACTACTTGTGAAACATATGCTGGAAGGGTTTGGTTTGCTGGTTTTGAAAGAAGTTTAACTAATGGTGATTCTTTATCTCCTAATATTAATACTTATGTTTTGTTTAGTCAAATAGTTAAAAACAAAAAAGATATTAATAGGTGCTACCAAATTGGCGATCCAACTTCTGATGATCCAGATTTAGTTGATACTGATGGAGGGTATATTGTACTTTCAGGTGTAAGTACTATTTATTCGTTAGTAGCTTTAAGTAATTTTTTATATGTTTTTACAGATAAAGGTATTTGGAAAATTAGTGGCCAAGACAATAATATGTTTAATGCTACTTCTTTCTCTGTAGAAAAATTATCTAACATCAGTGTTGTAGGTAAAAATTCGATTGTTTCAACTAATGATAAAATATTCTTTTTATCTTATGAAGGTATTCATGCAATAGTTACAAATGATGTTGGCGATATTTCAGTAGAAGATTTGTCTTTTAAAGTTTTTCAAAATCGTTATAACGAATTTTTTGATGAAGAAAAACAACTTTCAACAGGTTGGTTTAATTCTTCTGACAATGAAATTAGATGGATTTTCGCTGCATATGAAACAGGAATT
>JAGQLJ010000041.1 GCA_020429495.1 Candidatus Dojkabacteria bacterium | reverse complement strand
TAGTAAACTGATAGCGAATATGAAGCACTTGGAATAGATACTTCTTTTACTTCAAATCCATTATTTTTGTATTCTTCTATTTTGGAATCAATGGCATTTTTTACTTCATCATTAATTCCTTCTTCAAAAAATTCTTTAGGAATACCTATTACAGGCTTTTTATTTGCTTCAAATTTATGAAGATTATAATCATCTGTTGTTGCATCATTTGAATCTCTTCCTTGAATTACTTTTTCAATTAAAATTGTGTCTGTTGCATATCTTGTAAAAAAAGCAGGTGTATCAAATGAAGATCCCATTACTCCAATTCCATATCTTGAATTTCTGCCGTATGTTGGCTTGTATCCATAAAGACCGCACATAGCAGCCGGTTGTCTAACAGAGCCACCAGTATCTGTACCTAGCGAAAAAAATCCTACTCCTGCAGACAAACTTGCAGCAGATCCTGAACTTGAACCACCAGGAGAACGTTCTAGATCGTAAGGATTTTTTGTTGGACCAAAACCTGAGTTTTCCCCACTTCCACCAAACCCCCAAGGGTCGCAATTACATTTGGCGATTAAGATTGCACCTTTTTCTAAGCATTTCCCAATAACAGTTCCGGTATATGGAGCAACAAAATCTTCCATTAATTTTGAACCAAAAGTTGTGTGGGTATTCTTTACTAAATATAAATCTTTTGCAGTAAATGGAATTCCGATTAAATCAAGATTATCAATACTTTCTCCATTCGTAAGCTTCTCATCTAATTTTTTTGCCTCTTCTATTGGGTTATATTCTTCTGTATTATTTTCCCCGTCAAAAATTGTTATAAAAGCATTTGTTTCAGCTTGAATATTTTTTGCTAAATCTATGTGCTGTTTGACTAAATCAACTACAGAAATTTTCTTCTGTTTAATTTTTTCTACAGTTTCACTAATAGAATCTCTTGAAGGAATATCCATATTTTATTTCTTTATCTCCCGATTTTACCAGATCTTTGCGTTTAAAGCAGTGAATTTACTGCTTCTCTAACAACATAGAATATTGATCCTTCATCTGGAGTTATAACAAAAGTGAAAAACAGAAATAGCACAATTGCTGCTAAAACAACTGCTATTCCAACAACTCCTAAGATTGAAGATATTCCACTATCAGCAGAGCTGCTTTGTTTTGGTACTTCAGGCTTAGCATCTGCTTTTTGTGGCATTACACCAGTGCCTTCTGGTTTTCCAACTCTGCCACCAGAGCCTGCTGATCCACCACCAGAATTTTGAGCTGGGGCTTCAAGACTAGGTAGTTCGCTAGAATTATATTTAGGCGTAGCTTTCTGTTCCATTTGGTTTGAATTGCTTTCCATTATAGTTGGAGCAGATTGTTGTTCCATTGAACTGGCTATTGGTTGAGGCATTGCTTCAGGGCTAGTTGTATTTTTTTCTTGAGCAGAGGCCATTTGCATAGGAACCTCAGCTTGTTGATTCATATTCATTGTATTCTCTTGTGGCATGGCTGGTGCAGAACTTATCTCTGAATTCATATGTATATTACCTTGAGTTTGTTCAACAGGTGCATTCATAGCATTTTTTAAAGCTAGGGCTGCTTTTTCTTGCTCAGGGTTTGTCTGCTCTGGTATTTGATTTAGCTGAGATTCAGGAGTGGACTGTGGTTGCGGCATATCTTTACTTAATTCTTCGCCTTCAGTAATTGGAGGCATTGTTGTATTTTCTTCAACTCTGCTAACTGCTTCATTTAATTTAGCTTGTTCATCTACTTCAGGTTGAGGAGCAGGAGCTTCGGCCGGTTCAGTATTTGGCACATTACTTTGTTCAGGCATTGCCTCAACGTTTTCAGTTGTATCAGCTTGCTGGTCAGGTGAATTATTAGAATCACCTTCTTGATTATCTCTTTCATCAATATGAACGCCACCTTGTAAAGGTGAAGCTTGAGTTGTTGTTTCAGTACTATCTTCAGGAGCCATTTCGGGAGTAGTCTGTGTTTCTTCTGATTCTGATGTCTCAATATGTTCAGTTTCTGCAGGTGTTTCTGGGGCTTGAGGAACTTCAGGTGCTATTCCAACTTTTACATCTGTTTCAACAGGAGCAGGTTTTTCAGAGTTATTAATTGCTTGAACTTCTTGATCTTGTGGGCTTGGAACAGCAGGAATTTCTTTTACTTCAACTGTATTTACATCTTGAGCAGGAGCTGGTTGTGATTGGTCAACTGGTTGAGCTGCAGGCATTGCTTCTTGAACTTTATTCATAGATGCATTTGCTTGCATTGTAGCTTCTGCTAATTTCTTCTTCTCTTCTTCCGTCATAGGACTTGGCATTTCATTATTAGATTGATTCATTATGATTTTTTAATATTTAACCTATTCATCATTATTCTATCAGAATAAAAATATGACTTCACTAATTTGGGAATATAAAATAAGT
The DNA here is from genome assembly GCA_020429495.1 of Candidatus Dojkabacteria bacterium. Taxonomy (GTDB): domain Bacteria; phylum Patescibacteriota; class Dojkabacteria; order J137; family J137; genus JAGQLF01. Next base: position 3,537 of record JAGQLJ010000041.1, on the reverse strand, counting down.
CTGTTATTATTCCGCATTAAATTTTAATAATAATCAAATGCTTAATTCATTTAATAGTTTTCAATCACCTTGTAGTTCTGACCGAGACCCTGATACACAAAATGTTCAATTAACTAATAATAGTCAATCTAAAGACGGAACATATTTTCTAAGTGGAATTGAAGGATTTACTAGCCCTTGTGATTCAAAAACTGGAAACATGACTGATAAAATTGTTGCTACTACAGATGAGCTAGGAGGTCCAGATATATTAATTACTCATGTAACTAGCTCAGGTTCTAAAGAAAACTTACACAATGTGGAACAATAATTTATTTGCAAGATTTTTATATGGCTGCTAGAATGCTGCCATCGGATTATAACAATATGAATAATAATTTTAGATCAACAAATTCAGTCCTAGTGCTCATTATTATTGTGAGTTCATTTGCTGGGGGGATTTTGATGATCTAGAAGATCTTTATATAAATATACAAACCTCCCAAAAGGGAGGTTTTTTTTATTTTTTATTTAAACACAATGTTAGATAGCTACTATGATTCAACAGTTCATTATTCTTGTGTTTCTACTAATGCAACAGGAATGGAAATACAATGTGCTAGAGCTGACAGAGATAGCTTTGGCGATGAAGAAGTAAGTGAGCACAAATTAATTATCAACGACTACAGCGAGTTATATACTTCTCTAATGAGTTTAAGAAATGATGGATTTAAAATTTCTACAGAAAGTGGTCATTGTCGTATACATTGTTTAACTCAAGAGTGTGCATTTAGAATGAATAATGATAGATATATAATTGCAGGATTGAGATTATCTGGGAATGAACAAAATAACATGTGTATTGACTTTGCTTCAAAGATTCCGGCAAATATGCCTTTGGGTAAGGAAGTGAAAAAAGATTTATTAAAGAGTGTGCAATACGTGATTAAAAAAGTATGGTCAGATGAAAATATATCTGGAGTAATTTCACTTGATGGAAACTTTGGTCCAATGAAGGTTGGCGTAATACAAGAGCTTTGATGTGACAGGAAACGCCATGTCTAATGAATATAAAGTTTCTATTGTAACTCATCTCAAAATTCATGTATCCTATTATTAAGTTAATTAAAATAGCTAATAATGGGACTACTAGATTTTATATCAGGAGACAAAGATAAAGACGATCAAGCATCTAAACAAGCTGCTTCCCCATCTTTAGAACCAGTAGGTAATACTGCACCAGCAGCTAATGCCTCAGATACATCAATGACACCTGTGCAACCAGCAACAGATAGTAATAATACTCAACCAAATATACAACAAACAATAACACCATCACCTGGTTTAAGATCAGTACCTGCAGTAAGTCCCAACCTGGATACATCAATTCAAAATAATACTGTAAACGATTATGGAACTGATATGCTTTCAGGTAATAATCCTGTTCAGCAAACACCATCGCAAGAACAACCTACGATGCCACAAGAACCAACAGGAAATCCTGCCAGTCCAATGCCAATACCAGAATATGTCCAGCCATCTGACGTAAACCCACAAGAAATGGCTGCAAAAACATCTGATCCATATTCTCAAAATGCAGTTGCTCAAATGCAAGATCCTGCACATATGCTTGCAGAACAACCAGTAGAAAGTGGTGCTCAACCAACAGATAATTCAATGCAAGATCAAGTAGAAAATAATCCTACTCAATCAATAACTGTACCTGATGCTACAGACATGTCTAATAATCAATCTTTGGAAACTACTCTTCAAGATAATAGTATGCAACAGCAAACACCTGAGCTTGGAACTGTTCCAGAGATAGTGCCAGCTGAAAATCTAACTGAGGTAAACAATGATCAAAATAATACAGAGGTGAATCAGATGCCTAGTACTATGACAAATAATGAAGAGATAGAACAACAGCCAGTACAACCTGTGGAGGAAAATAATTCCCCAACTCAGCCTGTTAATAATAACCCTGAAACTATTTCAGAAATTATTGATCAAAAAACTGAAGAATCTAATCCCGTTGAACCGCAAGAAGAAAAACCAAATGTGCTTGATATAAATACAACAAATAATGTTGAATCAACTTCAAACAATAGTGCTAAAAATAAACAATTATTTTCAAAGCTAGGGTTTTTAGGTCTAGAAAATGCTGGGCAAGACTATCAAGAGTTTAAAAGTACAATTCAAGAATTGCTAAATAAAAAATATGAAGTTACGATCGATTCGCAGTCAGGATTAGGACAAGCTGCAATAGAAGCAGCTAATGAATCGGGTAATAAAATTACAGGTGTATATTTACAATCATTTTTAAATCAAAATAATCAAACACCAAAATCTTCAAGCTTAGAAGTTTCAATTATATATTCAAATTATCTTGAGAAATTAAAACATTTTATAAAAGAATCAAGAGTATTTGTATTTATGACAATGCCAGGGACAGAGATTCTATCTATGTTTACAACAGCTATTCATCTTTCTAAACTTTATGGTGCCGCAAGCAAACCGATAATCTGTATTGGTGACGATTGGCATAATATTCTAGATCAAATTAGCGTGCTGGCAAACTTAACACCTGAAGATAAACAAAAAATCAAAGTAATATCTAAGTCAAGTGAGCTTGAGCAAGCTTTAACAGAAATTCAAAATTCATATTCCGAAGATTCTTCTGGAGCTAATTTACCAAAAGTTGTAGATAGAAGAGTGCAAGGGGATGAAAAAGATTTAATGCTTTATTAAAATTTCAAATTAATTCAAAAAAATAGCACCGTAACTACGGTGCTATTTAAGGAAACAAGTACAATTTATTCAGGAAGTGTTAATTGTGTACCTGGGTAGATAAGAGCTTCTTCCCCATTTGGTAGCACATCAATTGCACCAGAATTATTGTCCTTGATTACAACCCATTTAAATCCGTCTCCATAATATCCATCAGCAATTTCCCAAAGTGTATCTCCACTTTGTACAGTGTAGTCGCTAGAAACAATATCACCAAAGATATAATCTGTAGCTCTCCATACACCTGTTCTTGCAATTTCTTCCCCCACAGCTAAGCTTTTTGCTAGACCACCTGCAGAATGACCTGTTGCTTGAGCTTCACCGTTGTTTGAGCTATCACTATCAGAAGATGTGTTTCCAGAGTCGTTATCAGAACTATCGGAAGACCCAGAATCATCAGAATTATTGTTTTCGTCTGAAGTATTTTGAGAATCTTCACTATTTTCAGAGTCTTGTGAAGAATTATTTGAATCTTCAGAATTAGATGCGTCAGCATCTTCATTGTTAGATTCTTCTACTGTCTCGCTGTCGTTATTAGATGTTAGGCTATCGATAGCATAGTATGCTCCTACACCAATAGCAGCAAGAATAATTAAGCCTACAAGAACAACTAGTCCAAAAAGAGGCTTATTTTCACGAATTCGATCCATTCGCGTTTTTCTTTTCTTTTTGTTTTCAGAGTTCTCGGCATTATTTTGTGGCCTATTTCTGTCTTTTTTTGCCATACAAAATAGTGCGATAAAAAATAATATATTTATAAAAAAAAAAAAA
>JAGQLJ010000040.1 GCA_020429495.1 Candidatus Dojkabacteria bacterium | reverse complement strand
TGATACCAAAACCAGGCCAAGGTTACTTAGAGAAAAGAACGAAGAGGATTCAGATTATGATTGGAACGCGCACAGAATTTTTTCAGGTGTAGATCCAAAATACCCTGCAAATATTGATCATATAAAAAGAATTATTGAAGATGAAAAAGGTAAGAGTAACAAACATATATTATATTTTGATGAAGCAACTTTTTCTTCAGTTGAAGTTTTAGAAGAGGTGAAAGAAATTTGTAGAGAAAATAATATTTTCTTTTTAGGTGCAGGATTGAACGCTGGGTTTTTAGCAAATAAGTTACCAGTTATGTCGCACATAGAAGTGGCAATGAAAGAAGAAGATTTATATGAATGCCATGCATACACTGTTTTTCAAGATTTAGCTTTAGGGCCAGTTGGAACACATACGGCTAGAGCAATAAAATATAAAGGTAACATTTATCCAGATGGATTAGCTCTTCCTCTATTAGTTACAAAAGAAAAGCCCTATATTGTTTATGGAGCTGCAACTGCAGAACACCATGCAACAACAAGTATGATAACGGAAAAAGATAAACAGATTCTAATGTTGCAACATAGGTTAGCTGGAATAACTGTAGATGAGATCCACAATATACAAAGACAGGTAAGTAGTGGAGAAACCTTATCTTGGTACCATAAGTTAGTTTTAGAAGTAGTAAACTCTCAGACTAAATTACAAAGGTTTCTTGAACTTGATGCTCAAGAAGCTGCCTAGCTTTTGATTCTCACTACTACTACGGTATAATCCCGCAGTTATATAAGTTAATTGCTCAATCAACCTGAAGAACAACCAAGAGAAATTGCCAACGGTACAATAACTAATTCTGCAGAAAGTATTGTAGAAAGTTTATTCCAATTAATGGACTTAGAGAGGTTTGTAGGGCTAATCAGTTAAGGATAAAAGCTACAACGCAAGATACAAGTATTGTTGTTGGAAAATATGAAAATCCACATATTTTAGGATTAGTTAATTTTACAGAAGTTGTCGAAGCAGTATTACATGATTACCCAGGAGATATATTTCAATTTAATTCACTACAACTAAGACACGCGTTATTTGATCTAAAGTCATTACTTACAAACGACGATTTGATTGTTATAGGAAGGAAACAGGTTGAGGCTGCTTATATTATTGCTAATCTAGGATTTAATCCTGAAGGCTCTCATACACCAATATATAATGTTTCCAAAACTAGGTTGTTAGATTTTTTAGAGAATGTTCCAATTAATGAAGAGATAGCAAATGGTCTAAGAGAAGCTGATCCTAGAGCAACTGTAGTAATTTTTAATAGAAGAAATTGGAACAATGTTAAATTTATAGAAGCAACGGGGTTAATTGGTATAAATGGTGGTACGAGAGATGATGAAAATCAATTAAAAAAAGAATTTACACATACCTTTGGTGTAGTGCCTAGTCTGATTAGGTATTTATATGCAAGTTATTATATAAGAGAGAGTAAACCTCTAATTAACCTGACTCCTGTAACCCTTTCAAGCGTAATTTTGAATTCAATTATTCTTTCGAATCGTTTTCAACATCCTTAAAAACCCTGCTACCAACAGCATCCATTTGTCCTTGATATTTACTTTTCTTTCCAGGAGCTCCGTATGGAACTTCAGCTTTAAATCCCATTCTACCAAACACAAACTGACAAATTCGTCTCCCAGCCTCTAGCTTAATTGGCAGTGAATTTGCATTGTAAAGTTTAAGTGTAATCTTTCCTTTAAATCCAGGATCAACCCAGCCAGCATTTTGAATAAACAGACCCATTCTTCCAATTGAACTTCTTCCTTCAACAAAGGCAATTAAGTTATCTGGAAGCTCTACATATTCCATTGTGGTTCCTAATAAAAATGAATGAGGTGGAATCGTTATTGATTTTGTTTTTATTTCTCTATATTTTATTTCTTCACCCAAACTAATACTCTCCATATGTGCATCGTCTACAACAAGAAAGTGATCTCCAAGTCGACAGTCAATTGATGCTGGTTGAATAGATTCATCTGTTATTGGTCTGCAAACTAAATCTCCAGATAAAAGCATTTTTTTTATTTCTCCGTCGGATAAGATCATATTAATCTATTGACTCTAAGTAGGAAAGAATAGGTTCAGCAGTCATATTTATTACGTCAATTAATTGCTTTAATGATTCAAGAGCTTTATTGTTTGTATTTTTTATCGGAATACTATCCAACTCTTTTACAAATACTTTTATATATCTATAATCATCTAAACCTTCATGATCTCCGATTTGTTTATTCCCAAGATGAATTTCGATATTTAAATTATTATATGAAACTGTGAGTATATGTTCGGGGTAATCAATATGAGTAGGAAGTATGAATCCTTTTTTTGTTAGGTTGTCACCAATACCTGCTGCAAAATTTAGCCCTGCATTTTCTGAAAAAATGTCAAATTCATAGTCGTCTACACGTATCATACCAACACATTCCATATTATCTGTATTTCTAATCTTGCCTAATTCAATCTCTAAAAAAGTACTGTCTGCGATTTCAAATCGTTGAGGCCCAATTTTAGGAGATTGAACTACCTTATCATATATTGCATTTGCTGAAATATACGTATTGGGCTCTTCATGATAAAGATCATCAGGATCTACATTATCAGGAAGGCTATCTGAATCAAAGTCATCAATCATAATAATTGTTTAATTATAAAATTCTACCACGCAAATTTGTACACACAAAAATTAAAATTTGGGTATTGAAAGTTTTATTTAAACAAGAGATAGTTTAGAAGTTAATTTCAAAATATGCACGATAAAACTTACTTAGAACAACTTAAATTTGTTTTAGATAATGGTAAAAAAAGAGGAAACAGAACTGGAGTAGACACAATTGGTGTTTTTGGAATGCAGGCTAGGTACGATTTAAGAGAAGGTTTCCCAGCTCTTACAACAAAGAAACTATTCTTTAAATCTTTAAAAGCTGAATTGCTTTGGTTTTTGGAAGGAAGTAGTGATTATAAAAGGCTAAATGAGCTTGGATCAAAAATTTGGGATGCAAATGCTAAGGCAGATTATTGGAAGCCAAAAGCTAAATTTGATGGAGATGTTGGTAGAGTATATGGTGTGCAATGGAGAAGTTGGAGAACACCTGATGGGACTGAAATTGATCAAATAAAAAATGCAATTGAGCGAATAAAAACTAAACCAACTGATAGAAGAATAATTGTTAGTGCATGGAATCCTGGAGAAATTGATGAAATGGCATTGCCTCCTTGTCATATTATGTTTCAATTTTATGTAGAAGAAAACAAATATTTATCTTTACAGATGTATCAAAGAAGCGCAGATATGTTTTTAGGTGTTCCTTTTAATATTGCATCTTACTCACTTTTGCTAGCAATGATTGCACAAGTAACAAATTTAGAGCCTAAAGAATTTATTCATGTTATTGGAGATGCACATATTTATGAAAACCATATAGAGCAAGTACAAGAGCAATTATCTAGAAAACCATATAATCCACCTGAGTTATGGTTAAATCCAGAAATAAAGGATATAGATAAATTTAGTATGAGTGATATTAAGCTGAAAGAGTATGACTATCATCCACCTATAAAAGCAGATATGGCAGTTTAGTGTTCTTGTCACTTCGAGTGCCGTGAAGTTAATACTTCATGGTGTATCGAGAAGTGTAGTTAGTTCTCGATATGAAATTTCAACTCGTTGAAATTTCTACTCGAACTGACATAACTATCTTATAATAAAATATGATTAATATAATTTGTGCTTTTGCAGAAAAAAACAGAGTAATTGGCAATAACCAGGAACTACAATGGTCAATACCTGAAGATCTAAAAAGATTTAGAAAGATTACTTCTGGACATCCAGTAATAATGGGGAGGAAAAGTTATGAAGCTTTGGGTAAAGCACTTCCTGGTAGAACTAATTTTGTTTTAACAAGACAGTCTGATTATAAATTAGATGATGCTGAGGTTGTTGGCTCGCTAGAAGAAGCTATTGTTGAAGCAGTAGAGCTTGATGAAGAAGTTTTTATTATTGGAGGAGGCGCAGTTTTTGAGCAAGCTCTCAAAGGCAACTTAGTTAATAAAATGTATTTAACAATTGTTAAGGGAGAGTATGAAGGAGATGCATTCTTTCCAGAATTTAATAAATCTAAATGGAAAGTAGAAGATGAAACCAATTGGCAGAGAAGCAGTAAAAGCGATGTTGAATTTAAATATAAAACTCTAGTTAGACTGTAATAACTTCATCCATAAACACGTCATATTCTTCAATAGGTAAATCTTTCAGAATTTGTTCTTTAAAGCACAGGCCAATCTTTCTTTTAACTTTATGCATTGCAAAAAATTTGTCGTACCAGCCACCACCTCTACCCAAACGCTTACCATCTTTTGTAAAAGCAAGGCCTGGAACAATAGCTAGCATGTTTTCATAATCAGGAATTGGGTTTACCTGATTTAAAGGTTTTACATCCACCGCTTTTTTATCTGGAACAAAAACTTGAATATTGTTTTGGATGAAGTAATTAATAATTTCTTTGGTTGGAACTTCATTTTTAAGAGATTGATAGATAAAAACCTGAGTACCTGAATCGAAACATTGTGAATATATTTTACCAAGCAAAGTATCTAAATTATATTTTGTTTGAAATTGAAGCTTTTTAAAATAATCTCTTAGATTAGGCTTTGTATACATTCAAAGGATTTGCAATAACACATACAACGTAGAATTTTATCTTGTGCTGGTCATAATTAAAAGGCACAATACTCAAATCTGCGATTGGAAAATCCTCACATATATAGTCAAGTAATTCGGTTATGATTTTTGAATTAAGCTGGTATATATTCTTATCTGCCAAAATAGCATCGCTATAATCCACGTCTACTGAAAAGAACATGAAGTCAGCATATTGCTTTATTTCATTTAATAAGTTTGTAAACAAAAATGGTGGTTTTGATATGTTTTGGAGTGAATCATTACAAATAGGTTCTAATCCTACATTTACCAACGGGTTTTTTAGTCTGTTTAAAATTGACTGAAATTTAGAAACAAAACCATTGGGTAAATCTACTAAATCAATTTGTGGAAAATTATTAATTGAAGCATGTTCTGTGTCTAAAGCTATGCTAACTTTAGCGGCATTTAGATCCATATTCTGGTCAATATAGTCTGAGAGACTTCCAAGGCACATAAACATTCTGTCTTCTACAGAGAACATATCATCATAGTGATTAGTATTTTGTTCATCGATCATTTTATTTTATAAATGAAAAAATACAATTTTAGATTATCTAGATCGCTATAAAAATTGACCGTATTGTAGCCATGACTCGTTACTGCATCTTCAATCTTCTTCATTAAGACAATACTACTGGTAGTCATATTTAAAATTTCTGATGAGATTGAAATAGTGCCAATAACGGAATCAAGAAATCTATTAGGTACGTTTATACCATTAAAGTGGACTCCTCCGAATTCGTCATAGTTCGTTGCAATTTGTCTGTTTTGATATTGTTTCATTATGTTTAAAGTTCTTGCAGCACTAAATGCAAGCCCGATATCTATTTTCATTTCTTTTGGATATGGTCCTTCAATATCAGGAAATTGATTGATTAATACGTTTTCAATTTTGTAAAGAATCGGAATTTGTTCTTCATGTTCAATTTTTTGTCCCAAATTTATAAGTGCAATTGAAAGTGATATAAACTGCACTAGTATTTCAGGAGTAACATTAGAATCATCATTAGATTCCAGACTCGCGCCTTCATCGTCCATATGCTAAGCTATATTAGTTTAAATATTTCCGCATGATTATAACCATCAACTCAGGATCTTCAAGCATAAAAATCCAAATTTTTGAAAGTGAAAACTCTATTGCTTCTTTTCATTTCAAAAATTACTCTGAAGGTAATTATAAGCTAGAGGCAGAATTAAATAATCAAAATATTGAGCAAGAAATTACAGAACTTGATTATTCAAATTCAGTGCAGTTCTTTTTTAATTTGATTGCTGAACAAATGCAAATTACTCCAGACAAAATTGAAAAAATTATTCATAGAATTGTTCATGGTGGCGAAAAATTTAATAAACCAACTGAGCTAACCGCAGAAACAATTTCAGAAATCGAGAAGTTTAATGACTATGCTCCTTTGCATAATCCAAGGGCACTTGAGATTGTAAAAAAGATTGCTTCACTTTATCCAAATATAAAACAGTTTGGAGTGTTTGACACATCATTTCATTTAACAATGCCAAAAGAAAACTTTTTGTATGGATTGCCATACGGATATTACGAAAATATAAAAGTTAGAAAATTTGGTTTTCATGGAATTTCTTATGAATTTATAAAAAATAGATTAGCAGAAAATAATTATTCAAGAGTTATTGCTTGTCATTTAGGTTCTGGTTCAAGCATTTGTGCTATTAAAGATGGTTCTAGTATTGCAACAAGTTTTGGGTTTTCACCAGAAGAAAATTTAATAATGGCCACAAGATCTGGGGAGATTGACTATAGTGCAGTAATATTTATAAAAAAGAAACTGGGCTTAAATGATGAAGAAATAACAAGGCTACTAAATAATGAGAGTGGACTGCTTGGAATCTCTGGCTATACAAATAATATGAAGCAATTGCTACAAGATTACTCAACAAATGAAAGAGCAAAGCTTGCAATTGATATGTATATAAATAAAATTGTTGAATTTATTGCAAACTTTTTTGTAATGCTTGAAGGAATTGACGCAATTGTGTTTACAGGTGGAGTTGGAAGTGGCTCAGATGTAATTAGAAAAATGATTTTGGAAAAGCTCTCTGTTTTAGGAATAAAATATGATGAATCTAAAAACACAGGACAAATAGATGTGCCTGACTTTCTAGATATTTCTTTAGAAGGTGTAAAAGTCTTAGCAATTAAAACGAATGAAGAACTTCAGATGATTCGATCTATAAACTAAGTAATTGTTCTAAGCCTGGAGTCGCAGTATAATGTACCCGTACGTCAGTTTAATATCTATGGAGAAAAAAGGTTTTATTACAAAAATTTCATCCGGATCAGTTAAAAGATTTAGGACTACAATTATTGCATTCTTGTTAATACTAATATTCGGAGCAATTACTTATACAAGTCTGCTTCCAAGAGAAGGTTTTCCTGCTTTAGAGTTTCCAACAATATTTGTACAAACTATATATCCTGTTGGAGATAAAGCAAAAGTTGAGGAAGATATAACCAAACCAGTTGCACAACTTGCTCAAGACATTGAAAATGTGGAATCTGTCTCTTCAGTATCAGCAGATAGCTTTAGTTTTATAACAATTTCTTATAAAACAGGAACAAATGTTTCAGATGCAGAAAAAGAACTGAACAATTTAATAGATGCAAACCTTGCAGTTCCTGATCAAGTAAATCTAAACGTGATTGCATTAAAGCCAAACACAATAGATGGGGAGAATGAACTTTTGCTGGCAGTTACTTCAAATGCAAAAGATTTAGAACAGTTGCAGTCAGATGCAAAAAAAGTTTCTGATGAATTAACCACTCTAAGCGAAGTTAAACAATCTCAGGTAATAAAAGCTTATGATAATGTCTTTAACCCAATAACTGGAATAACAAGTGAAACACAAATTACATTTAATAGGTATGGGGAAAAGAAAAATTCAGATATAAAAATAAATAATTCAGTTTTAATTGGTTTACAAAAAAATGACGATATTTCAGCTGTAAAATTTTCAGAAGCAATAAATAAAAAGATTGAAGATATAACAGATTCTAAAGAGATTAATAATGCACAAATAGTTACTGTTTACGATGAAGCTGTTGGTCTAAATCAACAAATTGCATCATTAGAATCAAATGCTGTGAGCGCTTTATTTATTGTGGCTCTAACACTTTTCTTATTTGTTAGCTGGCGAGCTTCAATTGTAGCAGTTTTATTTATACCAACAGTAATGGCCGCATCTTTTATAACGATGCTTCTTTTAGGAGTCTCATTAAATGTAATTTCACTATTTGCACTAATTTTAGTTTTAGGATTATTGGTTGATGATGCAATAGTTATTGTAGAAAGTATAGATTATCATAAAAGACAAGGTCGAAAAGGAATACAAGCGGTTGAAGCAGCTTTAGAAAATGTAGGTAAAGCTGATTTAGTTGGAACAGTCACTACAATCTTAGTATTCTTTCCAATGCTTTTTATTATTGGATTTTTAGGAGATATTATTAAAGATGTACCAATTACGGTAATCATCACACTATTCTGGTCTTTGACAATTGCAATAACAATTGTTCCTCTTTTATCAAATGTTCTGATTCCTTCAAACCATAAAAAAACTCCAATCTATTGGATTTTAAATTCTACAAATGAGATGTTCTTATTTTATGGAAAGGTCACTTCATTATTTGTACAGTTATATGTAAAAAGATGGTATTTATCTTTAGTAGTAATCATTATTAGCATTGGATTTGTTGGTTTTGGAGGATTTTTAGCAAGCACACTTCAGTTTGTAGACTTTCCGCCACAAAAAGATTCGAATAGTGTATCTGTGAATATAAGTTTTTTACCAAATACTCCGTTAGATGAACAAGAAGCAATTGTAAAGCAGACAGAAAATATTGTTTTATCTGAGTATAAAGATGTTGTTGAGAAAGTTACGTATCCACAGTTAGGTAGAAACTTTAATGGAGGAGAAAGTGCAATGGCAATCTATGAGCTTACTCCGATGAGTGAGAGATCTGTTACATCTATAAAAATTGCTAATTCTTTAGAAGATGAAATTAAGGCAATAAAAACTGCTGAAGTATCAATTGCAGCAGATCAAATGGGAGGTCCACCATCTGCTGAATTTCAGTCACAGATTCAATTATATGGATCTGATATTACCGTCTTAAATAATGCAGCTGAAAAAATTTCAGATTATATTCAAACCATAAAATTCCCAACAGATGTAAAAGTTATTGAAAGCAGAATTGGAAATAGTGAAAGGATAGCAAAACTAAATGGTAGTAGATATATTTCAATAGAAACAAAGCTTGAATGCGAAGTAGATGATGCATCAATTAGATTTGTTGCAGATGAAGTAAAGAACGAATTTGATGAAAATAAATTAAAAGACCTAGGCTTGCAATCAGATGCTCTTGGCGATGACAGAGGTTTTGCGACAGAGATTTTTGAATCGGTTATATCTGCCGGGGTTGCTTTACTAGGTTCATTTATAATTATATATATATTTTTAGTTATAGTATTTAATTCATTCACCCAAGCATTACTTATAATGCTTGCAATACCATTTAGCTTTGTTGGCTTGTTTGGAGGATTAAGCTTAACTGACAATCCAATCAGTTTCTTTGTAATAATAGGTATGATTGCTTTAGTTGGAATTGTTGTAAATAATACTGTGATGCTTTTAGATTTTGCCAATCAACATACACAGCTTGGCTATACACCAGCAGATGCGATTGTTGAAGCAGTAAAACTAAGATTTAGACCACTTCTTACAACATCTGCTACAACAATTCTAGGACTAATTCCGTTGGCATTATCAGAGCCACTTTGGGAGTCTTTGGCAGTAGCGATTATATTTGGTTTAATGTCTAGTACATTCTTAGTTGTACTATCGTTCCCAGCATATTATGTTTTAGTTGAGAATCTGAAACTAAATATTAAAAAAATATATTTTAAAATATTCAAATGACACTTGGTGAACTAAAAGCAAACTCAGTTAAAGAGTTATCTAGCGAAAAATTGAGCAATGAAAAGATTCAGGATTACTTAAAAGAATTTGAATATTGGGGGCTAGATGAGCACAACAGGCTCATCACAAATTTTGAGATGGATAATTTTAAACAGGCACTAGATTTAGTAAATAAGATTGGTGAGCTTGCTGAAGAAAACGAACATCATCCAGACCTAACAATATATGAATATAATAATGTTCTAGTAACATTTTATACACACGATGTAGATGGGCTAACAGAAAAAGACTTTGCAATGGCTGCTAAAATTGAAGATATGTTTAGCTCTGCAGAATAGTGTAAAGACAGGTCGCAACCTGTCTCTACTCTTGATTACTTTCTAATTCTTTAACTCGCTTTTCTAGCCTATGATAGTCTCTTATACCTGCAAATGAGTATCGCATATAGGTTGCTACAATCATTAGCAAAATACTAATTACAAAGATAAAAATTCTTAATAGAACGCTAATTAAATTAATAAAAGAAGGGTAAAGTTCAGATTTAAATTCAGCATCGATTACATTATCCTTATCAAATAACGATTCAATTTTATTCTTCAAATCAGCAGGAACGCTACCAACAGTAGTTAAAGTACTATCTGCATATTGAAGCTGTACTCCAAAAAGACTTTCACTAAAATAGTTTTCAATTGGTGCTTTATAAACTATCGGTATAAATATTGCACTAATTGATCCAATTAATCCTGCAAAAAACATTATTGTAATTAAGCTTTGTGTTGCAATTAAGACTTTTCTATAAAAGAAAAAGAATATACAAATAATTATGAGAAATATGATGAAAGGAATAATTATAAATGTCATAAACTATTAGTAATTTAGCTTCAGTATATCAGTTTGTATATTTCTATCAATTATAATTCTCTTTGAGGTTGACTGTTTTTATCAATTGTATAGAGATGGCTTCCAGGTTCTTCCCAAGGTAGATCTTTACTGTCTAATCGTATAATTTGTCCACTGTCTGCTAACATATTCAGCACATCTATAATTTTTTCTTGATTATTAAGCAGATCAAATACAATATTATATTGTTCACCATATGGAAACTCTAAATCTACAAGCTGCAATCCACTAGTGGTAGCTTTAGGATTGATAGCGCAAATGTTGCTAATATTAATAAGTACATCTTCAAGTGTAAAATAGGAACTTCCTCTATGATTTCTTATAGGTTTGCATAATTGATCTACAATTGTATAAATTAATGACTCTGCTGAATTATATATTCCAGGGCTTTCCATTCAGGGATGATAAAACATTTATTAAATGTAGTCAAAAAGCTTATGGCGAGAGGTTAGTGGCTTACTGTTTTTTCTGCTGCTGGACAATAATGTCAATCACTGATAAGCTAGAATTGTTGCAAGAAATTGATAACAGAAAAATTAATGAAGAGTTCTTACTTCTACAATGATCTTCCTTATGTGGAGGATTTCAAAGATATAACGAACGAGCGGCTATTTAAAGATGCCCCTGTAGATTGGCACGTAATTGTTTCCGATGTTCGGGGTTCAACTGCTGCAGTTGAAAATGGTAAGTACCATGAGGTTAATTTTGTTGCAGCCTGTGCAACAACCGCAGTATTAAATATAGATAAAAATATTGAATTTCCTTTTGTATTTGGTGGAGATGGCTCCACAATCTTGATTCCCCCAGAATATGTAGACAAAGCAGGAGACGTTTTAAGAGATACTCAAAAATTTGCCAAAGAAAATTTTGAAATAGACATAAGAATTGGTTGTGTTCCAGTTATAGACATACTTAGAAATAGGCACAAAATAAAGATAGTAAAGCTAAAAGTTACAGATAACTATTTCCAAGCAGTTTTTCATGGAGGTGGTTTGGATAATGCTGAATTCTTGGTTAAAAGTGAAGAAAAGTATCAATTTAAGCCTAAAAAGAAAATAGATGGAAAAGCTGACTTTAATGGTCTTCAATGTGTTTGGCAAGATATACCAAGCAAAAAAGATGAAATTGTAAGTTTGTTAATAAAAGCTAATCCATCTTATGACTCAGAAACAAGAATATATAACGAAGTAATGAGAAAGATTCAGCAAATTTATGGAAGAAAAGACGAAAGATATCCAATAAAAGAAGGTTCAATTAGCATAAAGTCTAACTACAAAAAAATTAAGCTTGAAACTATTTTAGAAACATACCAATCTGGTCAGAATTTTAGAAATAAATTCATTATTAATTATCTAAAAAGTATTTTTGATAATATTAAAAATTTCTTTAAGAAAAAAATAAGAAGCATTTCACTAAAGGCATATAAATATACAGTTGTTAATTCTATTGATTCAGAGAAGTTTGATGATATGCTAAGAATGGTTATTGCAGGAAATGCAGATCAAAGACATCAACTAGTTGGATATTTAGAAGAACAATATCAAAACGGAAAACTCGCATATGGAATACATACAACATCTAGTATTCATATGACATGCTTAATAGTTGAGCGAAAAGGTAAGCACGTTCACTTTATTGATGGCTCAAATGGTGGTTATACTTATGCTGCAAAAGAGCTAAAAAATAGGGTGAAGTGGCAAAAAATCTACATGCAGACTATATAGAAAATCAAAAGTCAAAATTCAGAAGTCAAAATTAGAAACAAATGTATAATTAGTTATGAAATACGATATTGTAATTAGTACAAGCCATAAAAATAAAGAGCTTGCTTCAAAAGTTGCATCCGAACTTATGTCTATGGGTTTTAAGGTCTATTCTCCCAATTTTAGCCATGGTAAATCAGAAGAGGAGATAGATGACAATTTTATTAAATTTCTTTTAGATGAACATTTAGAAGCTATAGATAATGGGAAAATCCTTTATGTGATATGTGTAGAAGGTAACGTAGGTAAGTCAGTCTCTTCTGAGATAGGTTATGCAAAAGCAAAAGAACTAAAAATAATTTTCTCTGAAAAGCCGCTAGATTTAGGCATAAATGCATATGCAGAAGACTATATTTCTATAGATTCTTTAAATACCTTCTTGAACATATGACAAGCCAATTTCCCCATGTGATAAGGCAATAGCATACTTGTCATGCTGTACAAAATGCTATATTGATGATATAATAGTATAGTAAATTATTCTATATGAATAAAGCACTAAAGACATACATTATAGCTTCAGTAGTATTTATATCAGTATCGCTGGTATATATTTTACCTGCGCTTTTTAACCTTCAAAAGGCGGAAGCACAGGCTATTACACCAAATAATTCAAATGTTGTTTTACCAAGTGTACAAACAAATATAAAACCAGTTGAACAAGATGTTGTTGTAAAAACATGTAGAGGGAATTGGCTATACATTAGCTCAGTAGGAATAAAGATTGATTTAGGTTATGAAAATGTATCCTCTTGGAACTATAAAAGCATTCCAAGTATATTATCTGAAACAAAGGGTAACGAAAATACAGTAATCCTAGGACATAATTATTGTGAAGGAGGAAATTGTTTTAGCCCAACAACTGATTTTGCCCAAATTATAAATGTTCAAAAGGGAGATATTGCAGCAGCTTGTATAGATAATATTCTGTATCAAGGTGAGGTTTTAGTTTCAAAATCTTTTGATGATTCAGCAACATATATTCTAGACAATTGGTTAGATAGACCAATTGTTACAGCGTTCACTTGTTATGGTGAATGTTATTCACAAAGCTGTCAGGAAGTTAAAAGCAGATGGGCAATTGCTTTTGCTAAAAATTAGTTAAAGCTCTTGGTCTAATCTAAAAAAATAAAGCCAAAATTTTGAAACATTTACCCCTAGATCTTTGTTAATTTGTACTAACTGTTTATAAAGAAAGCCTCCATCAGGTAAAGCTTTTAATTTTGTATTAAGTTCAGCTAGTGTTGTAATCCTTTCTTGGTCAGAATATATTTGGATAGAGGTAAGAGCTTTTTTATGACATTTCAAATCAAATTCCTTACGTAAAGAGTTTAAAGTAGGAAATTGTAAATTATTTAAGTTTTCATCGCCTAACTCAACAATTAGTCGCTCCTCTGGCATTTCGCTTTCAAGTCCCATATTATTAGATTGACATATAAAATTCTCTAAACTATTCTTAATTTGTATGAATTATATCTTTCTTGCAGATTTTTTAGAACTAATTGGTGGAATATTAATTGCTTTCACTGTTATTTCTGTACATCATAAAATCCTTCATGATCATAAGATAGATGATAATGTTTTTGTAACAATTAGAAGAGAGCAGATTTTAGCTATTATTGGGATAGTTCTTCTAATTACTGCATTTTTAATCAAGTATTTTGCTTAAAAATCAAAGTGGTCTTCAAAAGAAGTTGGCTCATCATTATTATTTTCTAAAAGATTATCGAGCCCTTCGCTATATACTGCTGGCATATGACTAGTTATTTTTTCCCAATCATTAGGTTGATTAGTTGGATCAGCTGCTGACAATGCAAATTCATCAGTATCAAGAGGAGAATATTCTTTATCTTTTGGATCTTCTAAACTCATAGTACTAAAATTAACTTTCTAATTTGCTCTGTATATTTTCTTCATCAATAGTTCTGCCTGGACCATTTACTGTGTTGTCTGTTTCAGGTATCTCAGTACTTTCCTGGATCCTAGCAATTCGTTGACGAAGTGCATTATGTGAATCTAAAGCATATGCTACCTCTGCGTCCAAAGCTTGAAGACTAGAGCTTATTATTACTTGTCTAGGTCTTTTTATTTGATCAGTCTCTAAAGTATCTTCCATAAAGTTATAATTAATAATCAAACCACCGGCATTCTAGCAAAATTTTTTCTATATTCAAATTTATCTTTATACGCCAACAGTAATATAACCCGAATGAAAAATAGTATTAGTTCAACTGTTAATTTTTATAGCTGCTACTACGAGATAATTTACTATCTATGTAGTTGATAATTTGTAACCTGAGTCGTAAACTAGATATATATGACAAATTCTTCTGTACTTACAATATTTGGTGCTACTGGTGATTTAGTTCGTAAGAAGATTCTTCCATCACTTTATTCCCTATATAAATCAAAGGAATTACCTGAAAATTTGAAAGTAGTTGGTTATGCCAGAAGAGATTTTACTGGAGATAAGTATAATAAATTTATAGATGAGTCTCTCAATAAATATTTAAATATTGGTACAGTAGATGCCAAGTTTTACGATTTATTTGAATATGTACAGGGAGATCTTGAGGAAGAAGCTGGATACAAAAAGTTAGAAGAAGTAATAAAGAAATACGACACAATGTGTGGTGAAAACTGTATAAAGCTTTTTTATTTTTCTATTCAACCATCATTTTATGAAACTGTCGCAAGCAAAATTGCTGAATTTGAATTTAATAACAATGGATACAGACTTTTAATTGAGAAACCTTATGGGCATGATGAGCAATCAGCTAAAAACTTAGATTCTAGAATTAAACAATATTTTTCTGAAGATCAAATTTATAGAATTGATCATTATTTACATAAAAAAATTGTTAGAGAAATACCCGAGTTTAGATTTGGTCATTCAATAATAAAATCATCTTGGCAGCCATCAGAAATAAAAAAAATAGTTATTTCAACAAAAGAAGACTTTGGGGTTGAAGATAGAGGTGCTTTTTATGATGCGCTTGGAACACTCAGAGATGTCGGGCAAAATCACCTTTTAGCAATAGCATCGTTGATTATAATGGATGAATACGATTTAAATAAACCAGAGGATTTTTTAGAGAAGAGAACAGAAGCACTAAAAAATATAAAAATTTTAGAAGAAGATGAAGAAATAAAAAATAATACATTTAGGGCTCAATATGAAGGCTACCTGAATATAGAAAATGTAGAGAAGGATTCAAAAACAGAAACATATTTTAAAGCTAGATTATTCTCTTCAAAAGAAGGCTGGCAAGAAATTCCTTTTATTTTAGATGCAGGGAAGAAGTTAGATGAACATAAAAATGTTGTGAAAGTTTATTTTGAAACTAATGTAATATTCTTTGAAATGTATCCCAATCTTGAAATTTGCATAGGTAAATATGACGAAAATTCAGAACAATGCTTAATGAAAATGGATACTGAAATGTCAGAACATCAATATGTTGAGGAATATGCTTCAGTAATAAAAGAATCAATTGAAGGTAAAAGAGACTATTTTGTTTGTATTGATGAGGTATTACATCAATGGAAGATTGTAGATGCTATAGTTAAGGCTTGGCATAATAATGTTGTGCCACTAGAGACATATAAGCCTGGAACAACACCAGAATCTAATATTAATTAACTAGATGTCATCCTGAGCTTGTCGAAGGATGGATAATCAGATAAAAATTCATGGTTCGACAGGCTCACCATGACATAAGGTATATATTAATTGAAAAATATGAAAAAACAAATTGGAATAATAGGACTTGGGAAAATGGGTGCAAATATTGCAAGAAACTTTAAAAATAAAGGCTGGGAAGTTGTGGCATATAATAGAACTGCGAGCGTTACAAAAGAAATTGAAAAAGAAGGAATAATTGGAGCATATTCATACGAAGAGATAGCTTCAAAATTAGAAGGTCCAAGAGTTGTTTGGGTAATGGTTCCGTCTAACGACCCTGCAACAGAAGTTTTAGTTAGTGATAGTGGAATACTTCCGCACTTATCTGAAGGTGATTATTTAATTGATGCTGGAAATTCGTATTTTAAAAATACAAAACAAAGAGCTACACAAATAGAAACTAAAGGAGTCCATTTTGTTGATTGTGGAGTTTCTGGTGGTCCTGAAGGTGCACTAAATGGTGCTTGTTGTATGGTTGGTGGAAAAAAAGAAGATTTTGAATATTTAGAAGAAGCTTTCAGGGATGTTTCATCACCTGAGGCATACGAATTTTTTGAAGGGCATGCAGCAGGACATTTTGTAAAAATGGTTCATAATGGAATTGAATATGGAATGATGCAATCAATTGCTGAAGGATTTGATGTAATGAAACATTCAGAATTTAATTTAAGCCTAAAATCAATTGCAAGAGTTTATGGAAAGCAAAGTGTAATTAGCTCAAGACTTATTGATTGGGCACTTAAGGGATTTGAAGAATATGGCGAAGATTTAGAAAGTATATCAGGTTCTGCATCACATAGTGGCGAAGGTGAATGGACAGTACAAACTGCTAAAGAGCTAGATATTCCTATTAAAGTAATTGAAGATTCACTACAGGCTAGAATTAACTCTCAAGCAACTCCAAGCTTTCAAGGAAAGATTATTTCTATGCTTAGAAATATATTTGGGGGACATTCTATTAACTAACCTTATTAGCTATACTCATTTTTACTGCAAAAAATTCTGTTCCTCCTGGCTTAACAACTGCATAGCCATGATTTTTCTTCTTAGGATTGAGCGGCTGATCTTCAACCCGAATAAATTCAGGGCATATAAACTTACCTCTGCTTTCCGTCCAAAGAGCAATAGTAGAATTCTCTGAAAATCCCGCAACTGGCTGTACTAAAACATCGAAGTTTTTAGTATTTATAATTATTTCTGGAAAAAGATTACGGTTTAGATACTTACTAAACTTGTTAAAGCTACCATTTAAAAGGATTCTGTCTAATGTTTTAAATCTATCAGCTAATTGTTCAATTCTATGACTAATACCTCCAATAGATACATTGAGCACTTTATTATTTCTTGTATCAATGTAGGGATGATAACCTTCATTAAGATAAATATCTGTCCTACCAAAATTAAATGTTTGCAAAGTTTTAACATATGAACCGTTCTCTTCTATTAGGTAACTAACAAAGACCATATGTCCATCTTCATGAGGAGAAGCTATATGTTTAGGGGATAGGGCAAAAATAAAAACTCCATTATTATAATCAAGAGTTACTGGGAAGGTTAAGCTTCTAGCAAGCCAACCATGATAGTTAACTATATTCTCAGTTGAATACTTTAAGTCTTCACATACATGCGGGTAGGGGCTAAGCTCTCCTCCTCTAAGTATATCTCCTGGTTCATGAGGCCTACCTGCAGGCATAGTTGGATAAATTGTTTCAACCCCATCTACTGTATGGCTAAAAATACATCCTGAATGAGTTGTGAATTTTATTACATGAGATTCGTCAGGGGTTTTAACTTCAATAAGCTTTGATAGCTGATGTAAACCAGTTTCTTCATCATAGTCATCAGGATTCGTGCTTACACTTTCCATATTTTCTAATGTTTGATACAACAAATAGGCTGATTCAAGATCAATTTCGACAACACCATTATCGTGTACCAGATATTTTGTATTGGGCATTTGTTCTTGCCCTGTAATTTGATCTGCAAAGTTCATTGATAATTATATCATATCAGCTATATCGATATTAAATAGCTATATAAATGGCCATTTTTGTTTAACTTGTAATCATTCGTTATTTTCTCTAGACTATAACTATGGTCTATTCAGCACGTCCAGAAAATTTAAAATCAGGAATCTTCTTAGATAGTGGAGATCCTCTTGAAACAAAACTAGTTTTAGATGAACTAGGATTTTTAGACGGACAAACAACAAATCCATCATTAGTAGCAAAAAATCCAGACATTGCAGCAAAAATAGAAAGAGGTGAAAAACTAACAAAAGATAAATTATTAAGCGAGTATAAAAAGATTGTGCAAAAAATTGCAGAAATGATTCCAGATAGATCTGTTTCAATTGAAGTTTATGCAGATGAAGGTACTGGTGCACAAGAGATGATCGAACAAGGAAAAGAGATGTATACTTGGATAAATTCTGCACATATTAAACTTCCAACCACAACTGAAGGTTTAAAAGCTGCAAGAGTTCTGACTCAGGAAGGCTATAGAGTTAATATGACTTTAGTATTTAAACAAGAGCAGGCAGCTGCTGTACATTCTGCAACAAGTGGAGTGCAAAGAGGTCACGTTTTTGTTTCTCCTTTTTTAGGTAGGTTAGATGACCAAGGAATTAGAGGAATTGATGTTGTATCTAATATTATGCAAATGTATAAATCACAAAATTCTCATGTAGAAACGCTTGCTGCAAGTATAAGAAGTTTAGATCATTTACTATTTTTAATGTATTTACATACAGATATAATTACTGTTCCATATAAAGTCTTAAAAAAATGGATAAGAATTGGAGCTCCAGTACCTGAACGAAAAGATATTGATCCTGCATCAAGACATAATGATATTTCATATTTCTTTGGAGATGAACTAGCAGGTATACCTTATGAGCGAATAGATATGAATCAACCTTTTGAAAATTTTAATATACAGCATGAACTAACAGATACAGGACTTAGAAAGTTTTCTGAAGATTGGAATAAATTATTAGTAAGCTAAAGTGAAGCACTCACAGCAAGAACTTATTCAAAAAGCATACGATATTAGAAAAGATATAATAGATATGCTTTTAGCTGCAGGTTCTGGGCATTCCGCAGGGCCACTTGGTCTTGCAGATATATTTACAGCTCTTTACTTTGAGGTTTTAAATCATGATCCCAAAAATCCAAAATGGGAACAAAGAGATAAAGTGGTTGTATCAAATGGTCATGTTTGTCCAGTTTGGTATGCAACTCTAGCTAACGCAGGTTATTTCCCCAAAGAATGGCTAAAAACTTTACGAAAGATTGATTCAAAGTTACAAGGACACCCCAATAGATTAGACACTCCTGGAGTTGAAAACTCTAGTGGCCCACTAGGGCAAGGATTTTCTCAAGCTATAGGAATGGCTTTAGCAGATCAGCTAGATGGAAGAACTTCACAAACGTATGTATTTTTAGGAGATGGAGAACTTGATGAAGGCCAGTGCTGGGAAGCAATTATGTTTGCAGTAGGCAAAAAGATGTCTCATCTAACGGCAATTGTTGACAGAAACAATATACAAATAGATGGACACACTGAAGATGTTATGCCACTAGAAAATCTTGCAGAAAAATTTGAAGCTTTTAACTGGAATGTGCAAGAAATAGATGGACATAATATTGATGCAATTGTTGATGCTCTAAATCAAGCCAAATCTGTTTGGGGAAAACCATCAGTAATTATTGCAAATACAATTCCTGGAATGGGAGTTGATTTTATGGAATGGAAGCCTGAATGGCACGGTAAACCACCAAATAAGGAAGAAGCTGCTGAGGCTAGACAAGATTTAAAAAATGAACTAGAAAGATTAAGAACACTGAAGGGTAATATTTTATATGAGTAAGTTCTCGATACGATCCCGATTAAGATCGGGATCACTCGAACTGACACAATTTTGTCACTTCGAGTGGTTCTGCCGAAGGCAGAAATGTATCGAGAAGTAAATTAATATGATTCCAGACTATAAACTACAATACAATTGGCAAGATAAAAACTCGCTTGAGCATAAACCAACAAGAGATGGCTATGGAGTTGGTTTAGAGGAACTTGGATATCAAATGCCAGATGTTGTAGCTTTAAGTGCAGACTTAACAGAATCTACAAGAACAAATCTTTTTGCTGATACTTTCCCAGATAGGTTTTTTCAAACAGGAATTGCAGAGCAAAATATGATGGGAATTGCAGCTGGCCTTGCAATAAATGGTAAGATTCCATTTGCCGCAAGTTATTCAGCATTCTCTCCGGGAAGAAATTGGGATCAACTTAGAGTTAGTGTTTGTTATTCAAAAGCTAATGTAAAAGTTGTGAGCACACATGCAGGGCTAACAGTTGGTCCAGATGGCGCAACTCATCAAGCTCTTGAAGATATTGCAATTACAAGAGTACTTCCAAACTTAACTGTGGTAGTTCCATCTGATTATCATGAAGCAAGAAAAGCAACACATCAGATAGCAAGAATGGATGGACCAGTTTATATGCGGCTTGGTAGATCTAAAACTCCAATTTATACATCAGATGAAACATATTTTGAACTAGGTAAGGCAAATGTTTTATACGTTGGAACTGATGTAACAGTTGTTGCTTGTGGAATTATGGTTTACGAAGCGCTAATGGCTGCAAATGAGCTTGCAGGTAAAGGAATAAGCGTAGAAGTTATAAACTGCCATACAATCAAACCAATTGATGCGGAAACTATTGTGCAGTCTGCTCATAAAACTGGAGCAGTAGTTACTGCAGAAGAGCATCAAATAAATGGTGGGCTTGGAGGAGCTGTTGCCGAAGTTTTAGCTGAACATAACCCAGTTCCAATGAAACGGGTTGGAGTTAAAGATACATTTGGTGAATCTGGTACTCCAGATGAACTTCTAAGGAAGTATGGAGTCACTAAAAATGATATTGTAAATGCAATAACTTCTCTTATTTAAGATGAAGATGGAATTCAAATTTCAAACAAATATTTCTGATTTTGATAACAAGCATATGCTTGATTCGTATGTTGATGAACTTAGTAAGATTGTTGAATCCAGAGATTATTCAAATCCTGCAGCCTCAATACTGCTACCTTCAGAAGAAGAATTTATAGAACAAAGTAGAGGTGCATTTAAAAAGTATTTTAATCCAAGCCTTAAGTATATATTTGTGATTGGAATTGGAGGATCTAATCTAGGAACTCAAGCAATTTATTATGCGCTTAGGGGAAACATTGACTTAATAAGCTCTGCAACGCCAAAATTAATTTTTTTGGATGCAGTAAACGCAAAGACAATAGAACAAATACATAATCTAGTAGTAAGTAAGAATTTAAAAAAGGAAGAATATTTAGTAATTTCAATTTCAAAGTCTGGAGGTACAACAGAAACAGTAGTTAATACAAATCTTATTTTGCAGATTCTTGGAGATGAATCTGAAAATAATTTAATATGCATCACTAACTATAATTCTAATCTTTGGAAATTATGTAAAGAAAAAGACATAGAATCATATGAAATTCCTGAAATGGTAGGAGGACGATATTCAGTTTTAACAAATGTTGGGTTATTACCGCTATATTTTATTTTTGAAGAAAAACTGAGTGATTTATTAAAAGGAGCACAAGATGCACTTTTAGATTCTTTTAATAAAGAGAATAGTCCTGCTATGCATTTAGCATTGGAACTATTTAATAACAGACCAATTGTTAATGAGTTTTTCTTTGATCAGAATTTAGAAAATTTAGGAAAGTGGTATAGACAACTAGTTGGCGAGAGTTTGGGAAAAGAGTCAAGCTCAAAATCTATTACACCAATTGTATCCATTGGTTCAACAGATCTGCACTCAATGCTTCAACTTTACCTTGGAGGAGATAATAATAAATTTACACATTTTGTTTTTATAGATGAAAAGGATAACTTTAAGGTAGATCAAAGTAGTTTTACAGATAAATTAGTTAGTAATATCGAAGGTAAAAGTATTTATGATATAAATGAGGCAATATATGAGGCAGTCAAAAAGGCATACAAAGAAAAGAATCTTGAATTTAGTGAAATAATTATGAAAGAGATTAGTTTATATAATATTGGCTATTATTTACAAACAAAGATGTTAGAGATTATATTCTTGGCTCAGCTTATGAACGTTAATGCTTTTGATCAACCTAATGTTGAATCTTATAAAGAGTTTACAAGAGAAAATCTCAAAGAGTAATAATTAATTTTATTGCAAGTTAATCACTAGAAATCTTCTTTAAATCCTTTGTATTA
>JAGQLJ010000039.1 GCA_020429495.1 Candidatus Dojkabacteria bacterium | reverse complement strand
AAGATCTGCTAGTACAAAACCAATTATAAAGTTTATTATTGCTCCTATAGAAATTAATATTACCTGATTCATAACATCAGTATAATGAAAATTTAAACAGAAGTGAACTTTAGGTAATAGATTTTCTTGCCTAATTCAATCCATTTTTGTTCAAATTTGGTTTTTATTTCTAATGAAGTAGCTTTTGTATTCATATTGTGAACATCTTCAATTAATTCTACAATTGTCCAACTACAGCTTTTAGCTTCTTCGATAGTGAATTCAAATAAATCTTTATCATCAGTTTTAAAGTTAATTACTCCATTTTGTTTTAGTATCTTTTTATATTTATCCAAAAAATTCTGTGAGGTTAGTCTTTTATTTGCTTTAGATTTTTTAGAATAAGGATCTGGAAAAGTAATCCATATTTCATTTATAGATTTTGTAGGAATAAGTTCATCAATAGAATCAATAAACATCCTAATAAAAAATACATTTGTAATTTTTTCAGCAGTGGCTCTTTTTGAACCATACCAAAGTCTTTCGCCTTGTATATCTATACCTATATATAATTTATCTGGGTTCTGCTTGGCAAGTTCTATAGAAAAATCTCCATTCCCACAACCAAGCTCTAAGCAAATATAATTATTTGAACTTAATAACTTTTCGACATTTTTTATGAAAGCTGAACTTGTATATTCTAGAACATTATCAAAGCTTTTAAGCTCAGTAAATTTTTGTAATTTTGTTCTCTTCATGTATACTCAATTTTGTTTAGTAATTATAACAGTGAGTGATACTATTTCATCAGGTGATGTTGAACCTGATATTACAAAAAAATATTCTAGAGATGAATTATTAAATCTTGCTAGTCAAGTAGATACATCAGCTCCTTCAGAGCAAACTATAAGATTACCTATAGATCAGATCGAATTAGGTGAAGGGGCAGGGAAAATGTTATGTAGTTTTTATAGGACCCCACAGGTAAAAAGTACACTTTTACATCAGAAACTTAGAGCTTTTGAACTTAGTGGAGTATTTCCACAGGTTGACGACCTTATGTATTTCTTAAATATATACGGAGCTAGCAAAATTACAGCAGGAATGAAACTAGTACATTATGAGGGAGGTGTAAAAGGGATAATTTCCATTTATAGGTTTCCAGATTCCAATGAAGATTTAGTAGCTTGTATAAAGGATTCTCATATTACTGAATATCCTCAGACACAACTATATTTTGCATCACAAGTATTTTTAAAAAAACAATCAGACGTGTTAGAAAAACTAGTATCAACCATGAATAGGCTTGATACACCAGACATTAATTTAGTATTACCCAGAAACAAATACACTATATTTAGAACTGTTCTAAAATTAAAGAATTTAGAAATGCCTGCTAATCTTCATCCGTACTTTCTTTAATTTTGACATGCTTTCTCATCTCTGCAATTATTAACATATAACTTTTAACTATCAACTCCACATGGCAAAAGTAACATTTAATAACCAAGTAATTGCAGAAGCTGATGACGCTAATATTTTAATGATAGAAGGGAATAAATATTTTCCACCTGAATCAATTAAAAAAGAATTTCTCAAAGAAACAGAACAACATTCAGTTTGCCCATGGAAAGGAAATGCTAACTATTATTCGATTACTGTTGCAGATAAAACAGCAGAGAATGCTGCTTGGTTTTATCCAGTCCCAAAAGAGGGTTCAAATGAACTAGTTGGTAAAAATAATAATAAGCCTGGAATTGATTTTGCAAACTATGTAGCTTTTTATACAGATAAAGTTACTCTAGAATAGAACGCTTTCTTAATTTAAACTCATCATCAAAGAAATCATTTACTATTGCAAAAGCAGTAATTGCAAATAGTGCACCTACAATTGAGTCAACTACATAGTGTTCAGCTCCATACCAAGTTGCAAATGCAACTCCTGCAGGCACAATAAACATCCAAGCACCTTTCCATTTATTTACTTTTGTAAAGAAGAGAGCCATATAGAACGTCCATCCAGTGTGTAATGATGGGAGTGCAGCAAAATCATTTCTTCCAATATTTTGTACATTGTCAAAAGCAACTGTGCCAAAGTATTGAAACTCCCAAATAATTCTATCTACATGTGGAATTAATCCTAAATCACTTGCATACCAAGGTGGAGCTGTTGGAAATAGAATAAATACTAAAACAGCAACAAGTGAAAATCCAATTAAACCATACATATATTTTTTATAAAGACCTCTACCTTTTAGCCAGAAGTAATAACCCATAACAGCCCACATCCAAAAAAATCCTCCATAAAATACAAACATAACGTAATCAAATAATGTTGGATTTGTTATTACTGGATGAATAACTTCTTGTAACTTTATATTTGGTAGAAATCCAAAAATGCTTTGTTCTAGCTTAAACAAACCATCGATAATTAACGGTCTGTGAAGTGCTGTTGCAATATCAAAAGCATGCGCTCTACTAAATTCATAAAAATAAAAAACTAATAATGCTGGAATCCAATCTGCAAAAAGTTGTTTGCCTCTTCTTAAAACTAAAGCCATTGCACAAACAATTAGAATAATTGTATTCATTCCATAAGTAAATCCCAGTCCATAATCTATAAATAGTATAAAAATAGTTATAGCTGCTAAAAGGAGTCTAAATTGCCTTGGAGTTAATGCTTCTATTGTTTTTAAAATGTTCATTTTTATAAAATATTCTTACATAATGTAACACAAACTAGCCCCCAGCTGCTAGCTTCGAGCTACTAGTAAATTATATTAGGTTTAATGCAAAAAAATGTCACTTCGAGTGATCCTGATTTATCAGGATCGTATCGAGAAGTGAAAGTCATCTAAAAAGAAAGTTCTCGATATAAAAATTTTAATAAATTAAAATTTTCACTCGAACTGACAGCATCGTTGTAGCTAGTGGCTCGTAGCTAGAAGCTTTATTTATGTTATAATTACGGGTTTACCAATTCCCCATGGCAGACGAATTTATTAAAGTTCGAGGTGCTAGAACAAACAATTTAAAAAATATTGATGTTGATATTCCAAAGGATAAATTAACTGTGATTACTGGACTTTCAGGCTCAGGTAAATCATCTTTGGCATTCGATACAATATATGCAGAAGGACAAAGACGATACGTAGAATCTTTGTCTGCTTATGCACGTCAATTTTTGGGGTTAATGGAAAAACCAGATGTTGATTTAATAGAAGGACTTCAACCAGCAATTTCAATTGATCAGAAATCTACAGGACACAATCCACGATCAACTGTTGGAACAGTAACAGAGATTTATGATTATTTAAGACTGCTTTTTGCAAGATTAGGCCATCCAAGAAGCCCAGTAACAGGTAGAAGATTACAAAAACAAACTGTTCAACAGATTGTAGATAGAATTCTAGACTATTCTAATACCATTGGAGAAGAAGTTAAGCTAATGATTTTATCTCCAGTAATTAAAAATAGAAAAGGAACATACGAAGAACTATTTACAAGATTCTTATCACAAGGATTTGTAAGAATTAGAGTAGATGGACACATGTATAACCTTGAAGAAGATATTAAGCTAGATAGATTTGTTAAACATAATATTGATTTAGTTATTGATAGATTAGTAATAAAAAATGATTCAAAAGATGATGAAGCTTTTGTAAAAAGGCTAACAGATTCAGTAGAGCTTGCAATAAACAATGGCGATGGCGAGCTTTTAGTAAATATTGTAGAAGAAAAACAAAGAGAAAAATTAGGAGATGTAAAACTAACTGCAAATGGAGATATATTTTATTCAGAAAAATTAGTTGATCCAGAAACTGGAGAATCTTTTCCAGAAATTGAGCCACATTCATTTTCTTTCAATTCACCTCATGGTGCATGTAAAACTTGTAATGGACTTGGTTCAATCAAAGAAATTGACCAATCTTTGATCTACAATCCAAGACTAACAATAATGGAAGGCGGAATTTACCCATGGACAAGAGTAATTGAGAACGAAAGTTCTTATACAATGAATTTGATTCAAGCAGTTGCAGAAGATAAAGGAATAGATTTAAGAAAGCCAATTGGAGAATTATCTGAAGAACACTTTAATATTGTTATGTTTGGAACAGGTACAAAAAAGTATGCTGTTAATTATACAAACTCTAATGGAGAAACAAACAGATGGAACTCTAAGTTTGAAGGTGTGATTCCAAATCTAATGAGAAGATACGAAGAGACAGACTCTGATTATATAAGAAAAGAAATTGAACAATATATGATAGAAAAAGACTGTCCAACTTGTTTAGGGTACCGACTTAAAAAAGAATCTTTATCTGTAACAATTGCAGGATCAAATATTGTTGATGTAACAAACATGAGCATTAAGGATGCCTTCGATTGGATTTCTTCTTTAGCTGATGAGAAAAAGAATTTAGAAAGAAAAGAAGAAAGTATTTTACAAAAAATATTTGATTTCAAAGAAATTAATGCAGCTGAAGATATGCCAACTGCTCAAGAGCGAGAAATAGGTACTCAGATTTTTAAAGAGATTTCTATGAGATTAAATTTTTTAATCTCTGTTGGTTTAGATTATTTAACTTTAAGCAGAACTGCAAGAACCCTATCTGGTGGTGAGGCACAACGAATTAGATTAGCTTCTCAAATTGGAACAGGACTAACTGGAGTTTTGTATGTGCTAGATGAACCTTCAATTGGGTTGCATCAAAAAGATAACGAAAAACTAATTAAGACTTTAGAGAATTTAAGAGATATTGGCAATACGGTCGTCGTTGTAGAGCACGATGAGGACACTATTAACCAAGCAGATTATGTTGTAGATATTGGACCTGGAGCCGGGGAACATGGTGGAGCAGTTGTTGCTGTGGGTTCAACTGAAGATATTAAATCAGTTGCAGAGTCTATAACAGGTCAATATTTATCTGGCAAAAAGAAAATAGAAAAAGATGAGATTTATGCAGAAATTGAAAAGCTTGATTCTTTAGGTGAGATTAAACCTAAAAATAATAAGAATTCTTTAAAACTTACAAATCTTACACACAATAATCTAAAAGGATTTGATTTAGAAATTCCTCTAGGTAGAATGGTTTGTGTAACTGGAGTTTCAGGTTCTGGTAAGTCTTCAACAATTAACGATATTTTGTATCCAGTTTTATCAAAACATATTTATGGAAGTAAAACTATTCCTGGAGCGTATGGTAGTGTTCAAGGATTAGAACATATTGATAAAGTAATTGATATTGACCAATCTCCGATTGGTAAAACTCCAAGATCAAACCCTGCAACATACACAGGTGTGTTTACACAAATTAGAGAAATATTTGCTTCAACAAAAGAATCAAAAGCAAGAGGTTATAAAGCAGGTAGATTTAGTTTTAATGTAAAAGGTGGTAGATGCGAAAAATGCCAAGGAGCAGGTGTTATACAAATTTCTATGCAATTCTTGCCAGATGTGTATGTAACTTGCGATGAGTGTCACGGACATAGATACAATAGAGAGACTTTGCAGATTGATTATAAAGGAAAGAATATTTCTGATGTACTAAACATGACTGTTGAAGAAGGAGCACTATTTTTTGAAAACATTACATCAATTGCAACAAAACTAAACACACTTTTAGATGTTGGGCTTGGATATATAAGATTAGGTCAAGCTGCAACAACACTTTCTGGTGGTGAATCTCAAAGAGTAAAGCTGGCATCTGAACTAGCAAAACGTTCAACCGGCAAAACAATGTTTATTTTGGACGAGCCAACAACAGGTCTTCACTTTGAAGATGTTAGAAAATTATTAATTGTGCTTCATGGATTAGTAGCTAAAGGAAACTCAGTAGTTGTTATTGAACATAATTTAGACGTAATAAAAACTGCTGATTGGATTATTGACCTTGGCCCAGAAGGAGGAGAGAAAGGTGGAACAATTGTAGCTATGGGGACTCCAGAGGAAGTTGCTGAAACTGAAGGGAGTTATACGGGGGAGTGGCTTAAAAAGCTGCAAGCTACTAGCCACTAGCTGCTGTAGCTCAAGTACCTGACTAAGCCAGTTATATCGAGTTAATTGAAAGATATTACTGAGGTATTAATTAAGCAGGAAGAATTTTACTCCTTCCTGCTATTTTGGTTAACAATCATCAAGACTTAATAAATTATCTTCTTCTGTTCCATTAGGTTCAGTCTGCAAAAACCATTCGTCATTTATTGATTGTTTCCAAACTGCTTCAACCTTATTATATTGTCCTATAGAGAAGTATTTATCTCCTGCTCTATGAAATTCTCTCATTTTTTGCTTATCTGCATAGTAATATTCACTAGTATCAGCATTTAAGTAATATTTATATCCTTCAATCTCTGATTCATTACTAGCATAACTAGTTTTTCTTGTGTTGGTTATGTTTCTTGTCATTTCTTCATTTATTTATAATAATTAATTTATATGTAT
>JAGQLJ010000038.1 GCA_020429495.1 Candidatus Dojkabacteria bacterium | reverse complement strand
TATGCCATTAACTTCTGCTTCGTGAATAGAAATATGCTTTGCAAAATCCTTACCAAATACTTCGTATAGTCTTGTTTTAAGATCATCTGTAGCGGTAAGCTTATACACCTGCTTATTGTCGCTATATAGCTCAAAATGAACATGCAAAAATGGTAAAGCTAAAGAAATAAACATTTCGTATATATGTTTTTTCTCAGTAGAATCACCCTTTAAAAATTTTTTTCTTGCTGGAATATTTTTAAAAAGATTATGAATTTCAATAGTAGTACCAGAAGATACTAATTTCTTATTGTCTTTAACTTCTAAATTTTCTTGATATGTAAGCCTATTACCATCCTCTTTCCCTGCTTTAGAATCAATAATTACTTTTTCAGATACAGATGAAATGCTTGCCAGAGCTTCTCCTCTAAAACCCAAGGTACTGATTGAAAATAGATCATCTAACTGACTAATCTTTGAAGTGGCATGTTGTTCAATTGTAAAAGGCAAATCTTCCTTTGATATGCCTATACCATCATCTTCAATTCTAATTAGCTTACTACCCGCCTCTTCTATATATATCTTTATATTTTGACTACCTGCATCCAAAGAGTTCTCTAAAAGCTCCTTTATAACCGATGAGGGCCTTTCTACCACTTCGCCGGCAGCAATTTTATTAATAAGGTCTTTTGGAAGAAGTTTTATCTTAGACATTTGAAATTATTTTGATACATATTTAAAGATATCACGATTTATATGAATCATAAATGAACTAAAATGAGTATCATTTAGGCGAAAATTGCAATTCTCAAATTAAGATATCAGATATGAAATTGACTCATAATTTATGCACAAACGTTGTGTAGAAATGTTCAAAATATTTTGGCCGAAACTCCTTGTGCAATAAAGAACCCTTCTCTACTTATTAAGCTGTGTTTAATTATTGTAGTACAAAATCAAGATTTTTGATCGATATTTTTAACTGCCTCAAAACCGCACTTATCCACATATAATTTCTAGAAAATATTTTAATTTATTAGAAAAGGATAATTTCAGAGTCTATTTTAAATTACTTTCTGGTTTTAAGAGATAATTTTAGTAAGCTAACTATATTTTTAATGTAGTATTAAAATTTAGATCTTGATAATTTTATCTCCTAAAAATATCTTATTTTTCTATTTATAAGTTAGTAGGAAGATTTGTAAAAAAGTTGAGACTTCTGCACTATTACTTTAGTGTAGATTTATCAATTTCTGAATAAAAGTAATTGGATTAATTATATGAGTAAGGGAAATGCCAGATGAATCTCTTAGAGGCGATTTTAGACTATATTTACTTCTGAAGTAATCTCAATGCCTGTTGCATCAAACACACTTTGCTTCATTTTGTTCATATAGTCAATTACTTCTTGACCAGTTGCTGGGCCATCAGTAATTACACAAAGCGCATGCTTTTCGTAAGTACCAACATTGCCAATCATTTTTCCTTTCCAGCCAAGTTCTTCAAGCAACCAACCTACTGGTATCTTTACAAACTCAGCATCTTTTAAAGATTGGTCTTCAAGTGCAGGATATTGCATCTTATCTACAGGATAGTATTGTATATCTGGGAATTTGTCTTGTAACTCTTTTAATTTCTCTGTTGTTATAAAATGATTAACAAAAAAGCTACCTAGCGTTCCATAATCCTTAACTTGAGGTAGTTTTCTTTTTCTTATTTCTATAACAGCATGAAAAATATCTTTAAGTGTATATGGTTCTTGAGCTACTTCTTCTAATATTCCACCAAGTGATTCGTATCTTGAGTGATAAGAAGTTTCAGGAATATATTCTGAAGCTTTTTTAAGCTTGTATGTAACTGATGAAATAATATATTTATCTTTTAGCTCATTTTTGAAAATGCTAGACCTATAGTCAAATTGACATTCTGGCTCATCAAAAGTTCTTTTCTCTGCAGAAGAGATCTCAAAAGCTTCTAAAGATAAAAAGGCATCTTCTTGAACTTGGCCATAAGCCGCAATGTTTTGAACAGGAGCAGCTCCTATAGTGCCTGGAATAAATGCTAAGTTCTCAACACCTGATAGATTATTATCAACACAATATTTAACAAACTCGTGCCAATTTTGCCCTGCTGAAGCCTTTAATGTTACAAACTCATTATCCTCATCAATTTTTTCAATACCTTTATTAACCATCTGCAAAACTATTCCTCTAAATCCATCACTAAATAGCGTATTGCTCCCCTCTCCTAAAATTAATAATGGCAGATCAGTATAATCTTTATATAAGTTTAAAAAGCTTTTTAAGTCTTCTTCGAAGTGAATTTCTACAAAAAAATCAGCCTTATCCCCAACACGCATTGTGGAATGCTTTGCTAGTGGCTCATTCTCTTTATATTTAAGTAATGAGCTTTTGAGTGATTCAGATATTGTCATACAGTTAGTATATCTTTAAATATCAAAATCATCCAATTTTCTTAGATATGGTTCGATTGTATCAAATTTAATTTCATCTGCAGTCATCCAACTTCTTGCAAAAATTGTTACCTCCATTCGTTTCATTGATTTTAGGATTGGTCCGCTTTGATCATCTTTAAAGTGGTATCGCTCTTTAGCTTCTTCAATTCTACCATCAATACTTACAATTCCATTTGGTGCAACTCTTGAATCGGCATAAGGAGCAATTACAAATTCTAAATTTTTTAATTCTTCTTCACTTCTTGTAGAAAGACTTTTTGCTCCAACCCAACTTAAATATTCTAAAATCTTTTCTTCGTTTTCTAAATTTAAAGATTTAATCATTGCCACTGTAGCAATACTTGCATGCTCACCAAACTTTTCTTTAGTTTCTGTTTCAACTTTTTGCCAGTATTCCTCTTCTCCTTTTGGGGCAAATTGATCTGAACTTCCTTTTACAATATTTCCTAAATCGTGAAGAAGGCAGGTTGAAACAATAGTATGCGTGTCTACTTTTGTAGAAAGTGAATCGCAGATTTTCCATGCAATTGCTGCAACAATCTTTTGATGCTTTTGAAGTGAAGGCATTATTTTAAGGTCTTTGTAGATTTGGTCTATACTCATAGGTAATTATATAACTTAGAGCAAGAAATACTACAATAAATTCAATTATATTGACTTTATAGTTAAAGATGGTTACAATTTCTTCAATGAAATTATATAGCAAAAATATAAAGTTAAACCACAGAAGATGGAGCCACATTAATTGGGGAGGTTTAACATTGCATACATAGTTTCAATATAAAGTATAAAATCTAACCTCCTAAATGGAGGTTTTTTTGTACTTTTTTTTATTTTACTTATTACAAAAAATTTTAATAAGAAAAAGATAAATACAATTTAATTTTTAATTAATCGGCATGGAAAATTTAAATATGCCGGCATCGCAAACGAATGGCGATTCAGGGAGCGAAGCCGGACTTAGTAAAGAACAACAAGATATTACTCTTATTGATCTAGAAGATTATAACATTACAGATAAAGACATGTTGCTTGAGCGTATCTATAATGATAAGAATGGTAAAAGTAATACAAAGTCAGCATTAGGTATGTATATAGAGATCCCAACATCATATCCTATAGATCTTCAAGCATTTAGCTCTTATTTTCTGCAAGAACTATCTCAAGGAGTTAATCTTTTTTCTGCCCAAAGATGGAGTGAGAATTTTGGAAGAGTGTTTGTAGGCATTAGTGATAAATCTCCAGATGAAAAAGTACCATGCGAACTTATAAGTGCTGAAAACCCAGAGTCATTGAAGTATAGGCAGGTATCGAGTGGAAGAACTATTAGCCCAACACAACTTGTCGAAACAAACTCTTTGCAAGGAGGTTCTAATTTAGTTCTATTAAATAGTGCATTTACTTCGATTGAAGGGTTATTAATTAATGTTACACATATGTTAGATGAGTTAATCTGGAATTTAGCTTTAAGTGATGGAAAAAGAACAGCAAACTCCTATAGCCAAGCAGTAAGATATGTAAGAGATACAGGCATTAGTTTTGAATTTGCAAATGAAGAAGAAATTCTTAGTAAATATATTTCTGACACTTATAATAATAAAGTTAGACTTTATGGTAGTCGTAAATCAAAAACTGTACCGTTTGTTTTAGGATGTGTAGTGCCAAATGCTCTGCCAAAAACAAAAAGTCTAAATCAATTGGATGCTTATTCACAAAATGAAGCACCTAAAAGTGTAGAAGTAAAAGAAGTAAATTCATATGAAGTAACAATTGGGATAACAACTGCGAAAGAAATTCATGCTGGACACTTGCTACTCTTCTTAACAGCAAATTCTTTTGCAA
The DNA here is from genome assembly GCA_020429495.1 of Candidatus Dojkabacteria bacterium. Taxonomy (GTDB): domain Bacteria; phylum Patescibacteriota; class Dojkabacteria; order J137; family J137; genus JAGQLF01. The sequence goes on along the minus strand of JAGQLJ010000038.1, from coordinate 4,034 downwards.
AATGTATTGATGCAACAGTTATCGTGAGTGCCAATAATACAGGCCCACGTGTTAACGCAACAATAACTAGCTTACAGAAAGAAGTGGAATCATTGTTGGGAAGAGATATAACGTTAGAGCAAGCTAATCAAATTTTAAGTTCACTACCGTTGAGTGTGACTCAAAGACTGTATCAGATGCGAAATGAGGATTTTGTACCATCTATAAATTCTGATTTTTCTACTCTCAAGTTTGCTACTGAACAAAATATGGTTTTGCTTCGACTCTTAGGATTAAATGTAAATTATATTTTAGATACTGATTGTAATCCAATTGGTGCAATAAATTATGCATTTAGCAATACACCTGGATACTTTCCAGAGTTGGGACTTGGCTTTACTTCTCTAAGGGGTGGGCAAAGTGCTAACTATCTTGATAACGGTGAGTTTACAGCTGTAGGAGCATCTTTGGCAAATATGATCAATCTGGCTATAAATGACGATGGCTTAAAAGGCATAGCATATTTTGATCACGAAAGTTCTACTGCAATTGCATCTAAAGTTATAACAGAACAGCTAGGAATACCTGTCTATCAGCCAAGTGGGGCCGCAATTGGTTTTGGTGGTGAGATAGCAAGTGGAACAAAAGGAAATTCAATACGGTTAAAAGAAATTTACGATTTTATTACTAGATATGGTCAACAGTTAGGTATTGATAGTTCAGAGATAATGAACTTAGGAATGAACGCACTAACATTTTCACTATTTTCTAACTACTATATTTCGGATTTACACCCTAATAATTATAGTGCCAATACTTTTTATGATTTTGCAAGCAAAGAGTATTTCTTTGAGTTTTTTAAATCTCAAATAGGTAGTTATAGGCAGGTTCAAAATAATATTCAAAATGTATTAAATACACTAGAAAGGGATGAAACTGTTAATAGGGATGATAGTAGCGCAAAAAGATTATATGCATTAGTTGCTAGATCTGAAGCAATAACTAGAATGACTCCTGAAAAACTTTTGCAAGTAATTAGTAGCCAAACAGTACTTAAAAAAGATAAAGTGAACGTACAGATGTTTATAGACATGGGTTACTCTGAACAAGAATCATTAAGAAAAATAGAAGATGTAGAAGCTAATAATTTGTTTATATGTAAAAGATCACATCCGTACTTTGAATACATAAATTTTTTATTGACCATGGATATTCAGGATCTGATGAGCCTAACTGGTGAACAGAAAAACTCTATTAAAAAAGCAATTTTAACCGTTAAAAAATTATTTTCATGAGTGTTTTTACAAAAATAATACAAAGCCCAAATGATTTTAATCATCAGATTCTGAAGATTGAGAAAGAATACTTAATAATGCTTTCAAGAGATCCATTAACTTTGGGGCATAGTCTTGTGATCCCTAAGTTAGAATATCGAGATTTATCTGAGATAGAAAACCTAGGGGCTTTTTTTGAAAAAACATATGAGTGGGCAATTTTTATAACAGAAAAACTTAACGCGCCAGCATATACTTTAAAAATAAATAATAAGCTATATCTTTTAGAAGATAATGGACACGTAGATCATATACATTTCCATATTATTCCAAGGTATAGTGATACTGATGATATGCTAAATAATCAACCAGAGCGCTTAAGTAAAGAAAAATTAAAGGACATAAATAAGATGATTCTAGGTTAAACCTTCTCTATCTTTGCACCAAGACTCTTGTAGTCCTCAATAATTGTTGGATACCTTCTCATTAGCATGTCTGTTTCATCATGCAAAATTGAGGTTCCTTCGGCTGCAAGAGCTGCAACAAGTAATGATTTAGTAGCTGCAATAATATTTGGAGCAACAATTGTTCCAGGTCTCCATTTTGTTGGTCCAAAAGTTAGAATTCTATGAGGATCTGCCATAACAACATTCCCTTTTAGTTTTGCTAATTCCTCCACAAAGAAGAATCCATATTCATAAAATGAGTTATGAAAAATCATTGTTCCCTCACTTGCAAGAGCTGTTACAACCAATGAGTGAATAACATCTGGGGGAAACATTGGCCAAAATAGCGCTTTAATATCAAAGATATTTCCTTTTACAGTCTCTTTAATTTTTCTTTTCTGTTCTGCAGGAATTATTAAATTATCACCTTCATATTTTGTTTTGATTCCTAAAATTTGAAATGCCTGTAAAATTAAATCCATATGTTCTGGAATTGCATTTTTAACAGTTATTGCACCACCTGTAACTGCTGCTGTTGCAACATATTCTGCAATATCCAAGTGATCACTAATAATTGTCTGCTCTGCTCCATGCAGTTCTTCTACTCCTTCAATTGTTAATCTGTTAGATCCAATTCCCTCAATTTTAGCTCCCATTGAAACAAGTAAATGACAAAGTTCTGCCACATGAGGTTCACACGCTGCATTATATATTTCTGTTCTTCCAGGCACTCTACTAGCCAGCATAATTAGGTTTTCTGTACCTGTTACAGATGGAAACCAAGACCAAATTTTGTTTGCTTTAAGTTTTTCTGCGTGCAAATAAAAGCCTTTGTCTGTAGGTTCATAAGTTGCCCCCATGCTTTCCATGTTTCCAATAAAAGCATCTAGTGGTCTTGTACCAAGTTTACAACCACCAGGAATTGGCATAAATGCAGATTTAAATCTAACTAAAAGAGGGGCCATAAACATGCTAGCTGCCTGTATCTTTTTTGATAATTCAGCGTCAAGTTTATTTGAATCAACAGTACTTGCATTAATTTTTACAGTATTGCCCATGTTTGAGTAAGAAATCTTTCCTCCCATTTTTCTAATTAGTCTTAGCATTATTCTTACATCAGAGCTTTTTGGTACATTATGCAAAGTTACAATCTCATCTGTTAAAAGGGCTGCAGCAATTGCAGGCAAAACAGCATTTTTATTTGGAGTTGGAGTTACTTCTCCATGCAATGGAATTCCTCCAGTGATTTTGTATGTAGACATAAATTTAAATTCAAAATTTAACTTGCCCGCATTGCTACGCAAAGCGTTGCAGTCGGGAATTCAAAAGTCAAAATAACTTATGAATATACAATTATATACTAAATTACTTATATGGTTAGTTATTTCTTTGCACATATATCGTTATGATATAATTGTAAATTTAAAAAAATACTAATGGATCTAAGTGACTTATATCATGAAGCGACATTCACCATGGTAGGGAGGATGACCATGTTAATTGAGCCTATAAAAGACATGTTACCCACTGACGGTGTAATTCTTGATGCTGGTTGTAGTAATGGCACAACTACTCTCGAGCTAGCATATTTATTTGGCCGTCATGTAATTGGTATTGATCAAAATAAACCAGGTGAAGATGTGGAAGATAGAGGTATAGAATATGGTGCATTTTTAAGTAGTAGAGCTAGATCTATTGCAGGAAATGAAGAAGGTGGCAAACAACTATTAGGCAAAGTAGAGTTTAGAGAGCTAGATATGTTTTCTAAAGATATTGATTCTCTTCCAGCCCCCAAACTAATTCTTATGGCAAACAATGTATTGAATAAGATAAACGGATTGGACTTGAGTGGAAAAGAAGTACGACAGAATATTATTTATGCTCTATTGCCTGCAATTGGCATCCTACAAGTTGGCGGAGTATTACTCTTGGCTTCTGATAGTAGTGGTTCTATTGGACGATCGTACATCATTTTTCAAAAACAACTGACTGAGGTTAAGTTAGTAGGAGATAACGATTTTTATAGCACAAGGAGCAGTATATCTTTTGATAATCTTAAGTTAATTGAAGAAGAAATAAATTCTAGTTTAAAAGAACTATGGTAAGTACTTTTGAATTTCCACTATTTATATTATAATCTCTGGTACATTTAACAATTCTTTGTTTGCCGAAGTAGCTCAGCTGGTAGAGCACTCGCCTGAAGAGCGAGGTGTCGGTGGTTCAAGTCCGCCCTTCGGCACCATTTTCTTCAAAATATCGCACTCTCATATTCAATAATATATAATCCACTAATCAATAAGGCAATTTTACTTTTTATATATTATTTATATAAAAA
>JAGQLJ010000037.1 GCA_020429495.1 Candidatus Dojkabacteria bacterium | reverse complement strand
TTACATTAGATTTTTTAAAAGAAAAATTTCCAAACTATGAAGTAATTCAATTTGGTGAATTTGTTACTATGAGCAGGTTACCTGTATTTTCTTATGAAGAACAGTTAGATAAAAAATATTTAAGAACAGATATTTGGGTTAACGATAAGATTGTGTCATTTTACAATGTACATTTACCTGTCCATGTAAATACAGATTTAAGACCCGATTATATTGAATTAGTTCTTGATATGAAAGATAGATTTGCTTGGAGAAATGATTTATTTAGATCTTTAGAAATTGATCTTAAATCAAACAATCGACCTAAAGTAGTATCTGGTGATTTTAATACAACAAGATCAATGAGAAAAATGGGGAATCTAACAAGTTTTCTGCATGATGCAGCGTTTGAAGCAGAAAAATTTCTTGTCACCTCTTGGCAAATTAACGGTCTAAGAGCTTGGAGAATTGATTATGTTCTAGGTGATGATTCTATTGTATTCAGTGACTATAAAAGTATTGACTCAAATGGATACTCTGACCACTGGGGACAAAGAATAATGTTTAGGATTGAAAATTAATTTTTAAAAAGAATAAAGAATTATTCCAGCAGTAGTTGCTACATTTAAACTTGCTCCTTTTCCATACATTGGTAAAAATACAGAGATATCGCAATCAGCCAATGTAGAATTAGTTACACCATAAACTTCACTACCTAAAACAAACGCAACTTTATCTTTATCGCTAACTATATAAGATAATCTTGATGCTTCTTCTGCTTCGTTAGTAAGTTCAACAGCAATAAGATAGTAGCCATCTTTTTTTAATTTTTTTAATACTTTTGAAGTATTCTCATTATAGTCCCACTGTACTGATTTTTCTTTACTTCTTGAAGTTTTAGAAAGATCTTTTCCAAATGGTGGTGTCTTAGAAATACCTGTTAAATACATCTTTGATACACCTGCAGCATCTGCAGTTCTAAATATTCCTGCTACATTTTTTGCATATTGAATATTTTCAAGAACTAATACAACTTCTTTATTTCGTTTTTGTTTCTTAAAAAACTTCTTAATTTGTTTCTTACTTAATTGTTCCATACTGGATTATACGGTATATGCTGTATTTATGCTATATTTACTTACTACACATAATTTTCCCGAAATATATATTGTCATGGTGAGCTTGTCGAACCATGACATCTACTGGAGGTGTCACCGGGATTCGAACCCGGGATCAGAGTTTTGCAGACTCATGCCTTACCACTTGGCTATGACACCTTGAAAAGTGTATTTAATACTTCTAGTGATTATATCCGAAAAACTAATTTATGACGAATGGTTTTGGAGATAACACGTTATATTTCCTTGTTACAGAACAAGAATCCTTCTTCTGTTACACAAAGAGTTAAGGTTTGCTCCTTATCAGTAACAAATACTCCTCTTGAATTTAGCTGGGGTATATTAGCTACGAATAATTTCAAAATGTTTCCTCTGAATGTATTATTTTGAATATCCTCTTGAATAGATCTCCAAGTAGAGTACCCACCATTTAAATCAAATCTTCGTGTCATCTCTGGAGTTCTGGCTTCTTCAACTTTTGCATCTGAATATTCAGATCTTATGTAAGCAATTTTATATACAGTCTCAAAATTTAAAAATGTTAGATAATCGTGAAATTTAATTGTTGGACCACCTACATCAACTTGATCACCATAAAGTCTATATGTTTTTGCATCTCCTGCTGCTAGAGTATTATCTACTTCATTAGATGGATTAAATGTTGCTGCCAATGGTGAAACACCAATAACTTGAATTAGGGTTACATCAAAATATTTTCCTTTTTCATCTTCTTTGAGTGGTGATATTTCTAATTTTGCTACTGGAGTTTCAGCAGTGAAAATTCTATAGGTGTGTAACCAACCTGCAGCAAAGAATAGTACAATTGCTAAAGAACAAAATATTACAAAAAGAAATAATAAGATTATTGAAGTTATTGCTTTAAATCTGTAAAACTGTCCCATTCAGTATTATATCAAAACAAAAGATAAATTAGGGAGCCAATAATTATTAGCTCCCTAAAAATAGCTGACTTATATTTTATAAACCATACAAATCATTTAGTGCATTTACATATTCTTCATATGTAATTTCACCTGCTAAGTACTTATTTGTTAATGCTTCCTCTTCAGGTGACTGAGATGGAACATAAGAATCATCATATTGACTATAATCTACAGTATCGTAAGTGTCTGTAGGGGTCAGAGCACCATCATATGTTGAAGATAGATCTTTAAATATATTTGTAAATTCATCAGTCAAATCCATGTCTGCAGTTAAGCTAGGCATTTCAAAGTCAGAGTTGAATGATTGGATATAGTTATTTAAATAACCCTCAACACCATTACCAAATAATTCAACATCAAAATCCATTCCTATTCCTGTTGAGAAACTGTTGTCTTTATCATGACAAGAAGTTAGGTTGAATTTTACTAAATTTGCAAATGCTGAAATAGATTCAAATGTCTCCATTACAGATTGTCTATTTTGTTTAATTTGGTCATCCTGTGGAACCATATCAGCATAAGTATCTGATTTAGAATATATATCTTTCATATCTTCTACAATTACATCATAAGAATCTAAGAATGTATTTTGTGTTGTTTCTACAATCCCTGTTGAGTTTAGGTCACCACTATAACAAATAGAGTTGGTGTTCTCTGAAAATGGATCAACTTCAGAAACGTTTATAAAAACATCTAGATCGGCAACATTATCTTGAATAATGTTCAACACCTTTGGTCCTGATTTCTGAATCAAATCTAGTTCTTCTTGTGGCATTCCTTGGAAAGAATTAGCAAGCTGTGTATTTAGCTGTTTATATTCATCAGAATCTTTAAATTCTGATAAGTTATTATATGCACTAACGGATGAAGTTTGATTCAACATATCTGTGTAGAAAGAGAATATCTCTTTTACCGCGTCTGTTGGATTTACGCTAACTGTTTGCCCAATTAGTGGAGCTATTGCATTCATGTCTTCTGGAGTAACCAGACCATTGTTATTTAAGTTCTCAAGAATGAAATATCCTTTACCATCAATTAAAGCAATCACTACATCCATATCAGCACTTCCATTAGATCCATTAACTACTGCAATATTGCCTGTGATGTAAAAGTTTATATCATTTAACATTTGATTAATCTCTTCATCTGAAGTCTCTTCAAAGAACTTTAGCATTTCTGCAGTTGTATCTAAGTGATATTTACTTGCATCGTAGTTTTCTGAATATTGAGTATATGAATTTAAATTCAAACTAAGCGTAGTAACTTCGCCATCTGCTGTTAAATCAATCTTTGTATCAATTACTTCATTGACAGTCTTGCCTCTTAAATCTATAGCATTTGTTTTTGATGGAGACGCAAGAAATTTAAATTTATCTGAAAGCTCATTTAATTTTTTATCTAGTTTTTCAAAATCTATTGAAGCAAGTGGATCTGAAGGATCAAACTTTGATAAGTTTACAGCATCAATTGTTGCATCAACAGACTGTTCAAGATAAACTCCTGCTTCTTCAACACCAGATGTTACATTAAAACTCTTTGCTGAATTACCTTGAAGCAAAAATACCAATGCAATAACTGCTAGAATAACAATTGCTCCAGCACCAATAAAAAAAGCCCTTATTGTATTTTTATCTTGCATCATCTTACCTTTACCACTTGGTGTACTATCATCAGACATTTCTTTCATGTCAGACATTTTCTCATCACTCATAAATATAAATTAAAAAATAGAATATTTTGGATTTTCAGAATTATATCAGTAAATTTCTACCCGTCATAGCTGGTGGAATTTCTATACCATATAGTGACAGTATTGTTGGAGCAATATCAGCCAAATTACCCACAGGTAATTCTCTTGGAGATAGTCCTTTCTGAATAATCATTACTGGCACTTGGTTAACCGAATGTTTTGTATCGTTCTTACCTGTTTGAACGTCTATCATCTCTTCAATATTCCCATGATCTGCAGTTATTACAACTGCACCATTTTTTGCAAGTGTAGCTTCGATAACTCTTCCTACACACTCATCACAAACTTCCATTGCTGTAATTGCAGCTTTTATATTTCCAGTATGAGCAACCATATCTGGTCCTGCATAATTTATTAGAATGAAATCAAATTCATCTGTTTGCATTTTTTCTAATAACACATCTGTAAGCCATCTTTGACTCATCTCTGGCTTTTGATCATATGTTGCAACCTTTGGTGATGGGACTTCAATCCACTTTTCATTTTCAAAAACTTTACCAGTACCTCCATTGAAAAAGTATGTAACATGAGGAAACTTTTCAGATTCTGCTAGTCTTAATTGTTTTAGACCATTTTCAGATATAATTTTTCCCAGAGGATCAGTTACTTCCTCAGCAGGAAAAGCAATATTTTTTGGAAAGCCATTCTTATAGTCTGTAAATCCTGTATAGAAAAGGTTTGAAATCATTTCTCTTTGCCAACCTGGAAAATTTTCATCTTCAAAAGCACGAGTAATTTGTTGTGCCCTATCAGGTCTAAAGTTGAACATTATTACTGAATCTCCAGATTGAATAATATGAGGCTTAGAATTCCCTTCCACTATAAGTGTAGGTTCAGTATACTCATCAGATACTTTATTTTTATATTGTTGAGTAAGTTCTTTTTTCCAATCAGAAATAACTTTTCCTTTTCCTTGAGTTAACATATCATAAGCTTTCTGAGTTCTTTTCCAGTTTTTATTTCTATCCATAGCAATCGCTCTTCCAACCATAGATGCAATAATCCCTGTACGTTTTTGCAAACACTTAGCTTGAATCTCTTCTAAAACATTAACTCCATCATCCGTAGGAGAATCTCTTCCATCTAAAAAACAATGGATAAAAACTTTATCAGGATTAAACTTTAGTTGTGCTGCAAGCTCAATTAGGGCAAATAAATGCTCAAGAGATCCATGAACAAGCCCATGGCCTGTTATTCCCATAAAATGCACAGATCCTTTGTTTTGTTCTGCATGTTCAAAAGCTTTTTTAAGCATCACATTATCAAAAAAAGATTTATTAGCAACAGCATTATCAATTCTTGGTAAGTCTTGTAAAATTATTTTTCCTGCTCCCATAGTCACATGACCAACTTCACTGTTTCCATCTGTACCTTCTGGTAAGCCCACGTATAGTCCTGCTGCCTCTAACATTCCATGAGGATAGAGCGGCCAATATTTATCTAAGTTCGGTGTATTTGCTTGTGTTAAGGCGTTTCCAGGCCCTGGAGGAGCAGAGCCTACACCATCCATAGATATTAAAACTACTGGTTTTGGATAGTCTTCTTTCATACATAATAATCATACAGGAGTGAAGTGAAACATTCTACCTATAGTAGCTAATAATATATCTTGATGATATAATAATTAATGACAGAAATATCATCGTTAGAAGCTAAAGAAGCTGTTGAGCTAATTGAATCAGGCCATCATCCAGAATGGATAGATTTGATAAATAACGGTTTTGGAGGTACTCCTGAAGGTAACTCATTAGAAAATGCAATACATGAAGTCAATTTCCCTAATCGAGCTACAATCTTTGTTGCAAAAGATGGAGACAAAATTATCGGATACGCAGCTGTTATGCGTTACGCCAATAACGATGATGATAAACGAGGTAAGCTGATGCGAAAAGCTATGCTAAATTTATTCGGATTTATACCAGAAGATGAATTTATAGGAGTGGAAATTAGTAGTATAGCAGTTGATGAGAAGTATAGAGGACAAGGCATAGGCATGAGACTATATCAACAAGTAGTCAAGGAACTAAATCCATGTTTTATTAATGGATTCACTAAAAATCCTATTGCAGTAGGAGCAAGAATTAAAGCTTTGCCTGAATATGAAGTCTTTTGGGGTGGAATACCCCTTACATCAGATGATTATGCTTTTGGACAAACAGTACAATCACTATATTTTATGACTAAAACTCCTGCTGAAATTTATCAAGTAAAAAAAGAAAAACAGGTAGTTTCGCTGCAAGCACAGGATGTTGATATTATATCTACTGATTTAGTTGATACATCAATTCTAACAAATGAGAAATTTAAAATTGTATGCAATGCAATAAACGAAATTCAAAGAGAACGAGATGACCGAACAGTATTTGCACCACTTATTTGTGTAAGAAAAGATTTAAGTAAAAAGATAAAAGAACAATAGATTGCTAATTCGTAATTTTTAATTCTTAATTCGTAATTGCTCCATCCACTTAGCATAGAAAGCTAAATTGTGAATTGTACATAGTCTTTGCCCTGCAGGTTCTTTTATTCTTATTAAGTGACGGAGGTATGCTCGGGAAACTGTACGGCAACACTCACAGTCACAAGTTTCATCAACAGGGCTATCATCATACTTATATCGCTCAGAACGCAGATGCATAATATCGTAGCTTAAAGTTTTATTTGCTCTCTTGCTGTCATAACTCTTGGATTCATTCCCTTGACCTTCATTCACATATAAATATCCATGCCTTGCATTTCTTGTTGGTAAAACTGTGTCAAAAATATCCCAACCAGCATCAACACAATAGGCAATATCTTCTGGTTGCCCAACACCCATTGCATATTTATATTTATTATCTGGAATTAGATCCGATACATATGCTAGCATTTCTCTATAGAATCCAGTTGGAAAGTCTTTTTTCCATGAAATATCTGAATACATTGGAATTCCTCCAAAGTTGTACAAATCAAAATCTAGTTCTAATAATTGTTCAGCACTTTCTTTTCGCATTTTTTTATCATCAGCGCCTTGAATAACAGCTCCTAGATATGGTTTATATGAACCATTATAAATCTCATCAAACTTCTGTTTACTTCTTGACGCCCATTTTGTTGTTAATTCAACACTTTGCTTTCTAGCCTTTAGCGATGCATCCCCAATAATTGGGTCATCTAAAACTGTCATTATATCTGCTCCTAAGTTAGCTTGAATTACAATAGAACCTTCAGGAGTTAGCAAACTATAATCGCCACTAGCAGGATCGATAAAACTGCAACCTAAATCAGTTATTCTATTTTGTTTATTTCCTTTATTAGAATTGATAAGAGAGAAGACTTGCCATCCACCACTATCTGTAAGTATTGGCCTGTTCCAATTTAAAAACTTATGTAAACCTTCCATCTTTTTTATATATTGGCTTCCAATTTTCTGCTCTAAATGAAGAGTAGTAGATACAATTTCATTTATTCCTGCTTTTTTCACATCATTAAAAGAAGCTGTTCTAATTGAACCGTAGGTTGCATCTGGTAAAAATGCTGGAAGCTGAATATTTCCGTGTTTTGTTTTTAGTTCTTTCTTTTCCACGGGTAATTATAACCTAGAAATTCAACATTTATGAACAATTAAATTAATCATTTTGGTTGTTATGTATATGAGTTTTAATCCCTCCAGTTTAAAGCCCCTCCCCTTTAATTAAAGGGGAGGGGCTGGGGTGGGGTTTTAGGGTTATCAAATCTACCAACCTATTGTATAATTGGTAATCAAATTTACTTATCTG
>JAGQLJ010000036.1 GCA_020429495.1 Candidatus Dojkabacteria bacterium | reverse complement strand
TAAAAGAAACTGCAGAAGTTATGAGCGAAAGTGTTGCTAATGTAAAAGTTTTACAGTTTAGAGCACTTAAAAAAGCAAAAGAAATATTAATTAGTAATGATAAAAATGAGAATTAAAGAAATGTTTAAAAAGTATTCAAAAGTATTAGAACCTAATCTAAAAGAGAAGGATGAAATTTACATGCGAGTTTTTGGTGAAATGCCAAACAAGAATTTATCTGTAATAGAAATTATTATGAATTCTAAATTTATTAAGCCAAGTTTGGCAATTGCATTTATTATTGCGTTTATTGCAATACCGCTTTTGCCTGAAGCACTAAACAACACCGATTCAGTAGAACTAAGCGATTTTGGATTGCCACCAGAAGAAGATGCTCTTATTGATTATGGAGAATTAGGACAAAATCTTGATACTTACTCTAATAAAGCTATGGCACCAAGCTATGGCTATGAAGAAGATACAACAACATTATCAATGGAACGAGCAGTTGAAAAAGATGGAACAATTGCTATTGAAGTAAACGATGTAAAAGAAACTTATGACAATATTTTAAATCTATTAAATAACTATGATGGTTATGTGCAAAGCTCAAGCTTAGGAACAGCAGGAGACGATAGATCAAGAATTATTGTTAGGGTTCCAGTTGATCAATTTAACGACTTATTTAACGATTTAAGAAAAGTAGATGGAAATATTATTTCTGAATCTATTCAAACAACAGACATGCAAAATAGGCTTACTCAAGTTGGTAAGTTAATGGAAGACTATAATACTGAGCTAATAAACTTAAATAACGAGCTAAATACAAATATAACTGATAAAAGAAGAGGTGAAATTGAGACAAGAATTAAGTGGTTAACAAGTGAGATAAAATCTTTAGAGAGTGAGCAAAAACAAATTAAATCAGAAACTGAGTTTTCTACAATAGATATAACTATTGCAGAGAAAGTTAGTAACAGTTTTTTTGGAAATGATTTTAAAGATATTGGTAAATTTGCAACAACAATCTTTGCTTTCTGGTTTAAGGTGGTTATAGTTCTACTTATTCCAGCGATACTACTATTTGCAGGGTATAAGCTAAAGTTGCATAAAGCTGTTAAGCTTAAAGGTTAAGAGAAGTTAATAAAAAAATTAAAGAGCAGATTTATTCTGCTCTTTTTTAGTTATCCACATATAAATAGTCTGTGAAACAGCAACTAGGTAGATGATTATCCTGTGAAATCAAATAAAAACTCATTTCATCAAATTAATATAATCTCTTTATCTAGTATAGATATATTATACTTATATACTACGCATGTAGTATATTCATACGCTCTCTAATATTTGCATTCTTAGGAAAAAGCATATATGCTTGTTCAAGCAAAATACAAAAATAAGTAATTTGCTTAGAATTACTTTATTTTTTATCTTTTTTCTTATGTTTTAAAGAGGTTTATTATCGCAATTAATAATAAATCTACTTAAACCGCTTTTATTAATATAAGTAATATTAATAATAATTGCAACAAAAATGT
>JAGQLJ010000035.1 GCA_020429495.1 Candidatus Dojkabacteria bacterium | reverse complement strand
AAGTAAGAAATCAACTTGCTTGTCCTTCAATATTTTTTTGCTCGGGTTTATTATATAATATAGTATTACCATCAAATTTGACCAGTCCTTCTCTATGAAATGAATAAACCGTTTCAGTTATTTCAGTTTTTTTAAATCCAGTAATTTGAGAGCATAAATCATCTATTGTTAGTGATGATGTCTGAGTAATACATCCTAGAATATAAAATCTCAACTTATCTGGCTCACTTGCATTAGTGTCCCCCACTGAAGAGGTGAAAATGTGTTTCTGCATAGCATCAAGTTGAGTTTTAAGTGCACCAAATGTATCAGTATAGGTCCTGTCATAAAGTTGTTCTAATTTCTGTATAGCATTCTTAATATCTGTTTGCATTAATGCTGTTTCCTTATTTTGCCTATTACTTTCTCTATAGAACCATATAGATAGTAATATCGCACCAATAGATAAAATAGTTGAAATCGAGATGGTTATAATATTTAATAATTCTTGTGATTCCATATTTGCTAAAAATTTCTATTTTTCATCCATTGATACTCTTCTTCAGTATGGCCAATAGCCCACCAATTCCTTTGAACTTTAATTACTATTAATTTATCTCCTTTAAAAAGATGATTATTTAAATTGTCAAGAATCTGACTTGGCTCTAATGCACTTTCAATGAACCAGGTAGATTCTGATTGATGCCACCAAAATCCATAAGCTTTTATAGCTTGAATTAGACTTTCATAGTTGTCACTTTTTAAATCATATGAAATGCAATAAACTGCCATATACGGATACTTTTATATTATTTCTTTTTTAAGTCTAAAATATTTATCAAAACAAACAATTATAATCTCCCATTAGACCTCCTAACTTTTATTACATGTTTGACATTGTAATGAATCTATTAACGAGAAGGCCTTTTTCCATTGGTAATTAGGGCAGTTTTCGTTACCACAACCAGCACAGTTCTACAATTATTACATACCAGCGGCGGTTACACTTAGAACACTTACCCTTCTCTTCTGGCATTTCCTACTTATTCTTTAGTGTAAACAGCTAAGTAAGTTATGGTTGGTGTTCCAATACCCATACACCCAGGCTTTTGTACTTGAAAAACAGAGTGGAATTTGTATCCTTGTTCAGAGTACTTATTAAATCTATTTTCAAGTCCCACAATTGCTTTATTTGAAAATTCTGCACCAATTTGTTCAATCTTGTATTGCATGATTTATAATTTAGTTGGTTAATTTAGTTTGTCCACACCACCATTTTCAGGTCGGCAACGTTTAAGTCTATCTATGGTTAGTACCATACCTTTAAAAAAGCCTTTTTCTCGAAAAGCCAACTCAGAATATCGAGAGCAACTTGGATCAAAAACACATCTATTACCTATTTTTTTTGAGATATTATTTTGATAATACCTTAGCATTCTCACAACTAAGTTTAACCAAATTGGTTTTCCGGGTATTGGTAAACTCTGGATTTCTAAATCAAGTTTAGTATGCTTACAAAAATGCCTTTGGATAATTACAGAATCTTTTTCACTTGCACTTATCTCAAATAAATCTTCTCCTATTTCTATTTCTTTGACTTTATCCAAACTTTAATAAAGTGTGTTATTAATATATTCCAATACTACACAACAATCTTCTATATATTTTACGGCAACCCGTAACAGGCACTAAAAATTTAAGGAAAAGGCATGAGAAGATGAGGGATGATGCTATGGTTTTAAAGTGGTGAGAAAACAAATACGTGGTACT